>JANYFH010000410.1 GCA_025362705.1 Betaproteobacteria bacterium | reverse complement strand
ATTGGAAACGGTCCGGTATCGGTTTGCGCCGGGTTGCCGGTGAAGGTGATCGGCACCGGCGGCTGGGTGCCCGGAACGAGATCGATGAAGAACCCAAATCCACCGGAAAGATCGTTGCTCCAATCAGGGTGCAGATTTGTTCCAGCGCCGATGCTGTTCACCCAATTGACTGAGCTTGGGTGCACAGGTAGCGTGTCCACACGCGCGTTCCAATAATTATTCGCCGGAAAAATCGGGCAGCCGCCGATCGATGGCGCAGCTTGCGCTGTCAGCGAAAATGCCCCGAGCATCAATGCGAGCCAAGTCACCCTTGCCGCGAACCATGATTGCGACAATATTTGCGCGACGCCGACACTACTTTTCTTGTGCATGTTATCTCTCTCGGGCAACAATTGGGCAACCGGGAACCCACTGACACAATTTTGCAGATAACGCCGTTTTTACTCCAGCCATTGCGTTTGTGCAACAGATTTGCGACGAACACGGCTGACATATCAATTCGATGGCGGTAAACTCCAGCGTGCAGATTCCGCAGATCGAAGTTGTCGAGCATGCGGAACACAACACCAAAATATGGGAGTACTTTCGATGTACCCACGTTCCGGATTCCTGTGTTTTTTCAGGCTGAGCTTATTGTTGCTGCTCGGATGCTCAATTGCGACTCCAGTGAACTGCCAGCCCGCCGACCCGGTAGCGCAGGCGAAGGCTCTCATCGAAAACAAACAGGCAGACGCTGCATTCAGTCTGCTGGCGCCGCTCGAACTCCGGCGCGCGGGCGACCGCGACTTTGACTATTGGCTGGGCGTGGCAGCGCTAGAATCAGATCGACTGGAACGGGCAACGCTTGCATTCGAGAGATTGCTCATCAGGAATCCCGACTTCGACAGCGCGCGACTGGAGCTTGCACGCACATACCTGCGCATGGGCTCAATCGATCTTGCCGAGCAGGAATTTACGCGATTGCTGACGCGCGCGCCAAACGAAACCGGTCGCAAACTGCTCGAAGACTACCTGGCGGAAATAAAGCGCATCAGAGAGCGGCAGCGCTTTAACCGGTCTGCCTACATTGAAATCGGTGGCGGCCGCGATAACAATCTCTCCAGCAGTACGCGCGATTTTTCCAGCGCGATTCTGAATTCGTTTGGTTTGCCGGGCATCGTTGCCACTGGCAATTCTATTCGTCGCGGCGATAATTTTTTCTCGGTGCAAACCGGGGTTGATGGGATTTTCCGGTTGCGGGAAGACAGATCGATTTTCGCCTCGGCAGATTTGTCGTTGCGGCGCTATCGCGAGTTCAACGATTACGATTATTTTCTGGCGAATGCGAATTTCGGCTACCAGACCCGGCGAGGGCAGTTCGACTACACGATGTCCGGTTTTGTACAAAGCTTTCGCCAGGACGGTGCCTTCGTCGATACGATCAGTGCCGAGCGCGTCTCCAACGACCGCGATTCGCGCGGCATGAATCTTGAGGTGCGCCGCAATCTCGGCACGGATACGCAAATCGTGCTCGGCATACAATTCAGCGCACTGCGTTATAAAACCAACCCCGGTCAGGATACCAACCAGTTACAAATGTCATTGGCACTCCAGCAGCAACCGGCGTGGTGGCCGGGTGGTACCTTATATGCGAGTCTTTCTTATGGCTACGACGACGCCCGCCGACCGCTCAATCTTTTCACCGAGACGACCGCAACGCGACATACGCCGGGCATTCGGCTGGTCGCCCAATCCGATACACGCGCAGCGATGAGCTGGCTGTCCAGCGTGGGTTGGTCGCGGCGCATCGACGACGAGCCATTTGCACGGGCCACGCTGGTGCAGACCGGTCGAGACGACCTGCTCGAAGTCTATGTTCGCGGTACGTGGAAATTTGTCGGAGCCTGGTCCTTGCAGCCATATGCTGTTTACGTGCGCAACAAGTCCAACATTGATCTTTACACCTTCGCCAAAGCGGAAGGTGGCGTAACCTTGCGTCGCGACTTCAAATAAAGGGAGACGAAATGCTGACCCCTGCATGCACCGGTTTAAGATTGAACAATAATTTTGCGGCGGCGCTGTTATTCATTGTGTCGAGCCTGCTGAGCGCCAGCGTTTGCGGGCAGGAGGTGGGGCAAGCGCAATTCGTCTTCGGCGAAGTTATCGTCGAACGTGGCACTGATCGCATCGTCGTACAACCGGGCACTCCGGTACGCCAGGGAGACATCATTCGTACCGGCGCCGACGGCACGCTGCAATTAGTCATGATCGACAAGGCGTTCCTGTCGCTACGCTCGAATTCGCGCATGCGCCTGGATCGTTACGATTTTGCCGAAACGCCGTCTGCTGCACATGCGGCGCTGGTCACGCTGGTCAATGGTGTACTGCGGACTTTTACCGGCGAACTGGCGCGCCGCAATCGCAGTCAATTCAAGATGCGTTCGCCGATCGCGACCATCGGCATCCGTGGTTCCGGCAATATTCTCGCGCACAGTGAGGACAGCGGCACGCTCAACTACACATTCACCGGTGCGCACAGCGTGACTTCGGTGGATGAACAAGGTGACGAACAGACCTTGGTGTCGTATCCGGGCGAGACTATTCAGGTGCTACCAGGATTTGCGCCGCGCTTTATCCCGACGCCGCAATTCATCCTGGCGGTCGCGACACCGCCGATGAGGACTGCCAAGGCAGCAGCGCCAGAAAAAGCGCAGGCATCGGTAGCGGAAAATGCTCCCACTGCTCCGCCAAGCAGTACTGCCGGGACTACTGCGGTAGCCAGTAGTGATGCGCCACCTGCAACAGTGCCCACAACCGCATCCACGGATGCAGGGCCGGCAGCCGCAACTGCAACTGCAAGCGGTGCAACGACACCTGCACCCACTGTCGCATCCGTAGACACGCCACCGACCACCGCCGCCGCGACAACCAACAGCCAATCGGTCTCGAATCCGCGGGTGGCACCGGTGGCAACCAATGTAGGAACTTCACAAGCCTCTGCTGCAACGGTTGGAGCCTCTATCGTCGCGGCACAACCATCAACAGCGAATGGATACGACGCACTGTTCCGGTTTTTCAATCCGTTGTCGACTGGCGGGTTTGAAGGTGTGGTCGGGCAATCGTCATTTGACGCCAATGGCGATGCAACCCTTGATGCCGCAGGAAGGCTGATACAAATCAGCAACGCAACGGTAGGCGCATTTTTGGCCGGTCCCGGAATGGTGCCCGCCGGATACAACCCAAACACCTATTCAGGCACCGTCAGCTTCAACGGTGGCGCACATCGCGACGGCTTTCGTTCTCCGGATAGCAGTGTCATCCTCGGCCGCTGGGAGGGCGGCTCGATTACCATTGCCGACAGTTCCGCCCCCGGCGGGCGGGCAACGTTTGACCTTGGTAATCGTAGCGTTTCATACGATGTCACCACGCCAACGATAGGTGGTGTACTTGGCAGTTTCACCGGCAGCACCGTGTACACAATGGCTGCAGCGACTGCGCCTACCGATTCGTTCGGCCACAGTGGGTCGCTGACATCAGCTTCGGTATCGGCCAATTTTTCGGCGCGCACTATCAGCGGCAACTTCGGACTCAGCATCAACGGCCAAAACTTTTCGCTCGCCGGTGCGGCCGGTCTTACGCCGGGCAATCCGGGCTTTACCTTCGCCTCGTCCGAGCAGAGTCTCAACATTGCCTGCGGAGGCACCTGCTCTTCGACCGGCTATCTTGGTACCGTCAACGGGCAATTTGCGGGAACGACGGGCCAGTGGATGAGTGTGAGTTACCGGATCAACCCGAACCGTCCGTCCGGCAGCGGATATAGCGATTACGTGCTGGGTAGTGTCGCGCTCAACACCAACACACCGCCGACCATCGGTATCGTGATCCCGCAAAGCGGCACCGCAAACCTGGTCTTCAGCGTTCCGCCCTCCTTCCTGGCCTACGGCTATTTCGGTGGCAGCATCAACCAACAGATCGCAGCCAACCTGGTATCAGGATCGTTACAGGCGAACTTTTCAAGCAAGACGGTGAGTTTCAGCGCGTCGATTGGCGGAAACAATCCCGTGCCGGGTCCGACCTATCAGGTGAGTGCGAGCAACGCACCCATCGTCGGGGTCGGATTCGCTGCGGATACGTCGCCGCAGCGGCGCCCCGGCGTGGGTGTTGCAACAGTGACTTGTTCTGGCGGACCTTGTGGCTCCGCCGGTTCGGCGACCGGTCGATTTGACGGACTCTTTACCAACAACAGTGGCAACGCCGGGCAACTTGCATTCACGGTCGGTGACTCTCTTGGCTACTATGTCGGCAATGCTGCGTTCGCGCCGACAGCATCCTTAGGTCTGGTGGCATCCGACGCGAGACGTGCGAACGATATCGGGAAGCGTTCATCGGCTGTTCGCGCTGGCTGGCGTATGCCTGCAACAATCCGCGGTGCAAATGGCATGTCAGCACCTTGAACAAACGCAAGTCGTATCACTTCTGACGTGCGCGTCCTGGAAACAGACCGTCTCATTCTCCGCTGGATATGCGCGGACGATGCGCCATTCATCCTCGAACTGCTGAATGATCCCAGCTGGCTGCGATTCATCGGCGATCGCGGCGTACGCACCACTGATGCCACGCGCGAATACATTTTAAAGGGGCCAGTGGCGATGGTTGAACGGCTGGGCTTCGGCCTCTACCTGACCGAACGCAAATCGGACAGTGCGCCATTGGGGATATGCGGCCTGATAAAAAGAGATGGCCTGGACGACGTCGATATTGGTTTTGCGTTTCTGCCACAATTTACCGGAATGGGATACGCAACCGAAGCCGCAACCGCAACGATGGCCTATGGCAAAAATACATTTGGTCTCAAGAGAATTGTCGGCATCACTTCGCGCGACAATGTCACCTCGATCAAACTGCTTGAAAAAATTGGTTTGAAATTTGAGGCGATGGTAAAAATGCCGAAGGATGAAGATGAAGTCATGCTGTTTGCGTGGGACGCGTGAAGGCATTTGCGGATTATAAAACCCCAGAGGTGGCGCGCCTTCGCAGGCATTTATGCCCTGAAATACCCGCCGGTGCTAGTGTTTATCCAAATAATGCCATGAAAGTCACCAACCAGAATGCCTAAAACTGGCGGCAAGAAAAAACACCTGCATCCGTCCGATCTGCATGGCGCAAGCAAGCTCGCTGTCGATGCAACCATCGGTTTGACCAATCTGGTCGAGGTCATGCATCACAATATTCTGCGTGCGCCGAATATTTTCGGCACGCCAACGGAATCGCCCACCAGCGGTATCACTGGATTTGTTTACCGCAGCATCCGCGGCGTTACGCGCGCCATGGGTGGGGGGCTTGATCTGGCGCTCGGGCAATTGACTGGGTTGCTGAGTCAAGAACCGTCGTCGAGCGAGCGCGAGGCGGTAGTGAGTGCACTCAATGGTGTGATGGGCGACCACCTGGTTGCAAGCAATAATCCGCTGGCGATTCCGATGCAGTTGCGGCGCGATGGTGTGGCTCTCGCGCTCACAAAAAAATCGTTGGCGCGCGCGATCCCGCAGCCTAGCGGCAAAATTCTGCTGCTCGTGCATGGGCTGTGCATGGGCGATTTGCAATGGGAGCGCAATGGCCACGATCACGGCGCGGCACTGGTGGCTGATCCGGCTTTTGCTGTGCCATTCACGACCGTATATCTACGCTACGACAGTGGCCAGCATATTTCCACCAATGGACGCGCCTTCGCGGAGCTAATCGAGACCCTGCTCAAAGCGTGGCCGGTGCCCGTGGAAGAGTTGAACATCATCGGCCACAGCATGGGCGGGCTGGTGACGCGCAGTGCCTGCGATTTTGCGCAGCAAGCCGGGCACGGCTGGCTGCGTGCGCTGAAGAAAATCATTTTCCTCGGGACACCGCACTTCGGTGCCCCGCTCGAACGTGGTGGCAACTGGGTCAACGTGATTCTCGACACCAGCCCTTACACGGCAGCGTTTGCGCGCCTTGCAAAGATTCGTAGCGCCGGCATTACTGATTTAAGACACGCGGATGTCCACGACGCCGATTGGGAACAACAAGATCGCTTCGCCTCCTCCAGAAAGGCAAAAGCGAATGCGCAAATATCACCACTGCCAATCGGTGTGAAGTGCTACGCCATTGCCGCAGTAATCGGTAAAAAATCCGGCTCGCTCGCCGGAAATATTCTCGGCGACGGGCTTGTGCCAGTGCAGAGCGCGCTAGGGCTGCATGACGATCCGGCGCGGGCACTCGCGATCCCGAAGTCGCGTCAGTGGATTGGCTATGAGATGAACCACATGGATTTGCTGGATCGCAAAGATGTTTACGCGCGGATAAAAAAGTGGTTACTGGAAAAAACGTGATCCGTAGCCCTACCCAGCCTGTTCGTAAGCCTGCTTCAACCAGTTCTTCACGTCCTTATTGAAATCAGCCATCGTAATCAATCGCACGCGATGGCTGACCATGCCATTCCAGGTTCCCGACGCTTCGAGTTTGCCAACCGGTGCAACGCCTTTGAGATTAATGCCGATGTCGATGCGTGTCGCTGTTGAGGGCTGCACCAGTGCGAACTGCTTGGCGCGCCGCAAACTGATGTAAGTTTTCTTCGGCGCGAATTCTATGTCTTTGCCGAACGCGCTCACTGTTGTAGCGATCAAATCGTAAAGCGGTCTAAGTGAGGCCTTGTCGCCGCCATAAAGCAGATCGACGGGATCTTCATCGACAATCACGCCCGACTTGCGTGCTTCAAGTGCGACAGCATTAGCGTATCCATGACCCATCGGCCCTTCGGTTTTCAGATAAGAAACAATGTCACTATGCTTATCAGTACCAAGGCTGCGCGCAATATTTACCCAGGCTGTGAACGATTTGCCGGTTCTCTCGGCAAGGTTTTTCTTCATGCTGGCGACTGCGTCGTCAATTGTGCTCATGATTTTCGTTCCAAGTACCAGCCGTGATTGTTACGCTCAGGTTTTTACCGGCGTGTTCTTCACCTCACGCCGCAAAATTTTACCGACGTTGGTCTTTGGCAACTCCCCCCAGAATTCAATGATGCGTGGCAGCTTGTAGCCGGTGAGATTATCCTTGCAGTGCGTCATCACGATTTCCTTGGTGAGGGCTGGGTCCTTTTTCACGATCACGACGCGCACCACTTCGCCTGATTTCTCATCAGCTGCCGCAACGGCACAAACCTCAAGCACACCCGGACACGCAGCAACCACATCCTCAATTTCGTTCGGATAAACGTTGAATCCGGAAACCAGAATCATGTCTTTCTTGCGGTCAACGATTTTGAAAAAACCTTTTTCGTCCATCACACCGATGTCGCCGCTTTTGAATGCGCCATCTTTGGTCATCACCTTGGCTGTCTCTTCATCGCGCTGCCAGTAGCCCAGCATCACCTGCGGGCCAGCAATGCAAATTTCGCCGGGCTGGCCTGTTGGAAGAATGTTTTCGTCGTCGTCGCGAATAGTCATGACGGTCGAACTTATCGGCAGACCGATGCCGCCGCTGAACCCGCTCATCGTCAGCGGGTTGATGCATGCGCCGGGCGAAGTTTCGGTGAGACCATACGCTTCGATCAGCGGTTTACCAGTTACCTTTTGCCAGCGTTCTGCCACCGCGCGTTGCACTGCCATGCCGCCACCAAAGGCAAGTTTCAACTTGCTGAAATCGATCTTCTCAAATTCCGGATGATTCAGAAGTGAGTTGAACAGCGTGTTCACACCCGTTAGCCCATTCCAGCTGCGTGAAGATAACTCTTTGACAAAGCCGTCGAGGTCGCGCGGATTGGCGATCAGCACAGTCTCACAGCCGATTTTCATGAATACCAGCGCCGAGCTCAATGCGAAGATGTGATATAGCGGCAACGGTTGAAAGACGACTTCGCGGCCTTCGTCCAGATTGCCCGCCACCCATGCGCCTACTTGCTCCATGTTGGCGACAAGATTGCGGTGCGTGAGCATCGCGCCCTTCGAGACACCGGTGGTGCCGCCGGTATATTGCAGGAACGCGAGATCGGTATTGACGATTGATGGCGGTTTGAATGATGACGATACGGCACTACCCGCCGACAGCGCCGATTTGAGCGTGACGGCGCCCGGCAAATTCCATGCGGGCACCAATTTCTTCTTGTGCTTCACCATGAAATTAACCATCAACGCTTTGGGAAAGCCGAGCAGATCCCCCAGTTGCGTGGTGATGACGTGTTTGACGTCAGTTTTGCCAATCACCTTTTCAAGTGTGCTGGCGAAATTTTCTACAATCACGATTGCCTTGGCGCCCGAGTCCTTGAGCTGGTGTTCGAGTTCGCGCGGCGTGTAGAGTGGATTGCAATTGACCACGACAAGTCCTGCGCGGAGGATGCCGAATACGGCCACCGGATATTGCAATATGTTGGGCATGACGATGGCCACACGATCGCCCTTTTGCAGTTTTAATACGCCTTGCAGATAGCCCGCGAATGCTAGAGTCTGACGATCGAGATCACCGTAAGTAATCGTCTTGCCCATGCATGAGAACGCAGGCAGGTGGCGAAATTTCTCACACGACTGAATGAATACATCGGTGATCGACGCGAATTTATCTGCGTCGATTTTGGCTGGCACGCCGGGCGGATAGGTATTGAGCCAGGGTTGAGTAATGGAAGGGCTCGATACTGTTGCTGCGGTGGTATTCACAAACGTCTCCTCGGTATTTATTTTCGTATCGCGCACGTTTTGTCGCACTGCGACCGGCATTCCATTTTCCAGTTCTTACGCATCTTAACGCACTGGCAGCGACGAAATTGCGACTCAGCTACCCACACCCTTGGGTAGCCGCATCTTTTTTTGCTTCATCACTTCGCGCAGCCGATCAGGGTAGTCGGTGATGATGCCGTCCACGCGCCACGCAATGAATTGTTCCATCTTTTCTTTTTGATTCACGGTCCAGGGGATAACCTTCATGCCAAGCCGATGCGCTTCTTTCACCAGCGGCGCGGTCAGGTTATTGAAATTCGGTGCCCAAATAATTCCGCTGGATTTCCCGGCAGACGCGCGAATCATTCGCGGCACCGAGTCGCCGTGATCCTTCAGCAAGTGACCGGCATTCCATGAACCATCCTTAAGTGTGTCAAATTTGGGAGATGTGACGGTGAGATACATAGTGCGCAATCCCGGCTCACTCTTGTGCAGCAATTCCAGTGTGCGCCAATCGAAACTCTGCACCATCACGCGCTTGGTCATGCCTGCATCGCGAATCACTTTCAGCATGGTATCGACGAACGCTGCCGGTTCAAGCGTATCCGCAGGTTTACCCGGATTGATTTTCGTTTCCATGTCGAAATGAATATCTTTGGCGCCCAGGTCATTGACCAGCTTGAAGAGCGCAGCAAGAGTGGGAATTCGCGTGCCATCGCGTGGCTGCTGGCCGGGGAAGTCTTCTGCATATTTATTCGACGGATTGATTCGACCGACGTCGTAGCTTTGCACCTCGGCGAGCGTTAATGATTTGATAAGCGGACCCTTCTCGGTGAGCCATTTGCCTGTTGCATCGCGGGTGATCGCTGGATTCAGCGCGGGGTCATGCGAAATCACGGCAATGCCATCCGCGGTGATGGCGATATCGAGCTCGAGCGTGGTGACGCCCATCCTGATTGCGTTTTCAAACGACACAAGCGTGTTTTCCGGTCGCAGACCGCGTCCGCCACGATGGGCTTGCAGGTCGAATGCATGTGTATTTGATACCGTGAATAGCAGCAACGCAGCGACAATCGGCGCAAGAAAGGTCGATGTTTTTTCAACGCAGGTAGTTCGAGACATGGTGAAGGGAAGTAAAGAAAGAATTAAGGTAAAAGTCTAGCACTGGCGGGAGCTTCAGGGTGAAAATGCTCTGAAACCCGCGCCATTGCTAGTGTTTTGCAATTTTTCTTTGGCATTTGACGTCCTTGGCAGTAGAGGGAAGTGTGAAAAAGTTATTCGCCGAATGTTTGGCCGACGATGGCGCCGAGACCAGAAAGTGCCGGCGCCGCACCGATTATTACGGTCGTTGGTATGCCAGCAAGATAGTCTGAAAGGCGTCCCTTACTCTCAAACCTGGTACGAAAACCGGATTCGATGAATAGCGGGAGAATCTTTGGCACGATACCGCCGCCGATGAACACACCGCCCCGTGCGCAGTAGACCAGCGCGACATTTCCGGCAATCGTTCCCAGCATCTCACAGAAAGTGTTGATCGTAAGAAGGCACAGCGCGTCATCGCCTGCCATTGCGAACGCGCCAATTTCGTGAGCAGAGATTTCGGCATCGAATGTTTCGCCCCTCACACGGCCGATGGCGCGATACAAGATGGGGAGTCCGGTACCGGACAGGAAGGCTTCGGCAGAAATATGTTGCCGCTCTTTCCAGGCGGCACTCAAGACTGCTAGCTCGAATTCCGTTGCAGGCGAGAAGGTCATGTGTCCACCCTCGCTGCTCACAGGTAACCATGATTTCGCAGCGCCGGGAACGATAGCGGCAACACCCAGACCAGTGCCAGGTCCGATGACGGCCATCGCAGAACGATTAACGGCGACGCCTGCCCCAACCTGGCAAAGGCCGTCTTTCGGAATATGTGGCAACGACAGAGCCAGTGCCTCGAAATCATTCAACACCCGAAGCGATTTCAGGCCAAATTGTTTTTTCAGGGCGTCCTGCGAAAATTGCCACAGGCTATTGGTGAATTGTATGGCGTCACCCGTGACCGCGCATGCTACGGCAAGCGCCATATGATCGGGACGGCCCAGCCTTGTGTCCTGCAAATACTGTTTGATCGCAGCGTCCAAGTTAGAAAAATCAGCACAGCGATATTCACGCTGGCATTCCGGCTTTCCCGCCATATTCGCAACCCAGGCAATCCGAATGTTCGTCCCACCGATATCCGCAACCAGACAATCAGGCATGCGTTTCCTCCATACCAATCACGACATCATTATGTTCGCAAGTTTGCTGATCGAATGAACCGGGCAAAAAACAGTCTTGCTGACGTCGATAAACCCGATCACTTCAAAAACAGACATCGACTCAACCATGACGGGCGCGTCAGTAAAAATTTGTCGAACTGGTTCAGACTAACAACTTGCCTGCGCTAGATAAATTTTGCGTCTTGTCTTCGGCGCAAATCAATATGGTCTAGTGTGTTTACTCTAAAGTTTCACCTTAGAGTTGCTGTCATCCAAAGGCACTTGCCCATGTAAGTGAAATCAAAAGTGGCCACACTGCCCTGGACAGAATTCAAATCACTCCAAGGAGCAGAAATCATGGCAAAAAAATTCAAGAAAACAACTGGTAGCGCGAAAACCTCCGCAGGTCCCGTCGGCGAACTGGCCGGAAAACTTGGCGCAATCGCATCCAGCCTCGGTGAGCAGCCGTCGGCAAAACAGGTAATGGAATCTGCCCAGCAAATTTGGCTGGCAGGCCTCGGTGCCTTTTCCAAGGCACAGGTTGAAGGCAAGAAAGTATTTGAAACTCTGGTCGCCCAGGGCGCCAAGATTGAAGAGCGCACCCGCCACGTTGCCGAAGCAACTATTGAAACTGCCAAAGAACAAGCCTCCAAAACGATGGACATGGCTACCGGCAAATTTGACAAGCTGGAACAGGTATTCGAAAACCGTGTACACAGTTCCCTGAATCGCCTAGGTGTATTGACGAGTAAAGACGTCGAAGCGTTATCCGCACAGGTAGGCGAATTGTCTGAAGCCGTTCGCGCGCTGCTTGCACAAGAAAAACGCAGCACCGCACGCCCGGTCGCGAAAAAAACTGCGCCTAAAGCGAAAACTGCCGCCAAGCCCGCTACCCGCAAAGCAGCACCGAAGGCTCGTCGCAAGTAAGGAAAAACCACATTCACGTACTGATGCAATGAGTGCGAAAGTCTCCTCCTCGTCCTGAATTCGATTGATGCAAGGACGACTTCAAGCCCGATTCTCAGGAATTGGGCTTTTTTTTGTCGCTTAATCCTTCAGCACGCGATCCACGAGCTTGATATAGGCCGTCATCGCATCGTCTTTCGACGTACCCTTTAGCTTCGCCCAAGCGTCGTACTTGGCGCGGCCAACGAAATCAGTAAATCCAGGCTTCTCCCCGGCAACATCACCCTCACTCGCTTGTTTGAAGTGCGCATAGAGGCGCAATTTCATGTCATTGCCAGGGTCACTTTTGGCTTTGGTGATGTCTTTTGTTGCCTTTTCGAACTTCTTTTGCAGGTCGGACATGGCATTCTTCCTATGGGAAATTGTCTGGCTCCAGACAGCTAGGGGGTTTTCATGCGATGAAACTAAGGCTAAAGTAACTGTAACGGAATCGCCTCGCTGCGGCAATTTTTTGCATGCGCCGTGTAATTGGGAGATTTTGGGGCGCAAGAACCACTTGGGCGCAAAATTCGGTCGAGTCTGGCCCGAAACTCAAGCGAAATATCCGGGCTAAACCAAAAAAAGCGAAAGCCGCATAACCGATCATGGCCACCTCTCGACGTATGCCCCGCATGCCGCGCATCCCTGGTGTTCCCCTGCTCGCCCGCGAGCGGATGTCGGGAATCGATACGGCATGGCTAAGGATGGAACATCCAACCAACCTGATGATGAT
The DNA here is from genome assembly GCA_025362705.1 of Betaproteobacteria bacterium. Taxonomy (GTDB): domain Bacteria; phylum Pseudomonadota; class Gammaproteobacteria; order Burkholderiales; family Usitatibacteraceae; genus UKL13-2. The sequence goes on along the minus strand of JANYFH010000410.1, from coordinate 563 downwards.
CGTCGGGATCATGGTGTTCAAGGACAAGCTTGATTTCAAGAAACTTCAATCAACGATTGAACAACGATTTCTGACCTATCCGCGTTTCAAGCAAAAGGCGATACAAGATCCGACGGGTGCTTGGTGGGAAAACGACGATAACTTTGATATCAAGCACCACCTCAAACGCGTAAAACTTACCGGCAAGAATGGCAAATCAGCGAGCAAGCAGGACCTGGAAGCGTACGTAAGCGCGATGGCCAGCGAAGGCCTCGATTTCACCAAGCCGCTGTGGCAGTTCCAGCTCATTGAAAACTACCATGGCAATGGTTGCGCATTATTGACCCGCATTCATCATTGCTACGCTGACGGCATCGCACTCATCAGTGTGATGCTTTCGCTCACCGCCGATACCGCTGAGGGCAGCGTTGCCGCGCCAATAGCAAAGGAAAAACGGCCCAAAGGCGCAAAGCACGAAATGGATTTCTGGACCAGCGTCACCAAGCCGGTGGCGAATGTATGGTCAGGGGCAATGAAACTCACACGCGGGCTGGTTGAACAAGGGCTCGAAATTGCCAAGGATC
>JANYFH010000363.1 GCA_025362705.1 Betaproteobacteria bacterium | reverse complement strand
CACTGAATGCAGCGTTTGCCAAAGGCAGCACCAATAGCACGGTGGGTTTGTCCGGACAGGCAACGCTGATCGACGATGTTGCCATGCACAAAGCCGAAGGCGGTGGCTTTTATGTATGTGACGACGCAGATTTCTGACTGTACTGCGTCGTCGCAAACGTAAAACCCGCCACCTTCCGCCGTGTACGCAACAACATCGTCGATCAGCGTTGCCTGTCCGGACAAACCCACCGTGCTATTGGTGCTGCCTTTGGCAAACGCTGCATTCAGTGGAAATTCGGCCCGGCTCGGGCGACCGCGGTAGGCGAGTTTGACCAGTACCGGATTCCCCACCGGATTCATGCGGCGTTGATAAATCCCGACCCAGTCGGCACCCGTCACCAAGGTTCCTCGTGTGACCATAATGTTGAGTAACTTCAACTTGCGCGTGTTGGCTTCGTTTTCGCCGCCTAAGATACTTCCGAGATCATAGGGTGCCGGAGCCATTTCATCGATCAGCGAGCACGATCCGTCTTCGGAGATTAACGGCACTTCGTAACGATACAGCGCGTCGTTGGACACATCCATAGTCGTGCTCAACTGTGCGATGAAATCGTGAATGGATTTTTCGATGACCGGCACATAATCTGCCAGCGCATCAAGTCCGGATTTAAACAAATAGCTGCGGATTCTTTCTTCGGATGTCATGTGCTTGCACGCTTCAACGCCTGCTCAAGATCGGCAATCAGATCATCGGCATTTTCGATACCAACCGATAAACGCAGCAGATCGAATGGCACCGGTGTGCCCGCACCTTCCACACTGGCGCGGTGTTCGATGAGGCTCTCGACGCCGCCCAGCGAAGTGGCGCGTTTCCAGAGTTCAACATTTGCCGCAGTCGCAATGGCTCGCGCTTCGCCCGCTTTGACGCGGATTGAAAGCATGCCGCCAAAGCCACCCCGCATTTGTTTTGCCGCCACCACGTGGCCAGCGAAACTCGCCAGACCCGGATACAACACTTCGGCAATTTGTGTGTGACTCTCGAAGTGTTCGGCAATTCGTTGCGCCGAACGACACGCTGCATCCACCCGCAAAAACAAAGTACGCATGCCGCGCAGCAGCAGCCACGCCTCGAATGAACCCATGGTGCCGCCAATTTGCGCACGAACCATTTTCACGCGTTTCCAGTATTCCGAATCCTCGCGCGTCACCAACGCACCGGCGATGAGGTCCGAATGTCCGTTCAAATATTTTGTCGCTGAGTGCATGACGATATCAGCGCCAAGTGTGAGCGGACGCGTGAGTACCGGTGACGCTGTCGTGGAATCCACCGCCAGCAATGCGCCAGCTTTATGGGCAATGTCTGCCGTTGCGGCGATGTCGGTAATCGTCCACAGCGGATTTGCCGGTGTCTCGGCCCACACCAGATGTGTTTTTCCCGGCTGTAAGGCCCGCTGCAATTGAAGCGGGTCGTGCACATCGATGAATTCGACTTGCAATCCCCACTGGCTCGCGAAATTCACCAGCCAATTACGCAGGGACCAGTACATTACCTTCGGCGCGATCACGTGGTCACCGGGTTTCAGTGCTTGAAACACGGCGGTCGCTGCGGCCATGCCGGAGGCGAACAGCGCCGCCTGCGCGCCATGTTCGAGTGCGCACAGCACTGATTCGGCCTGGTCAAAACTGGGATTATGGTCGCGCGCATAGACGCGACCGTTGCGGTATTGGTTGTCCGCATCGCGAATGTACGTTGTACTCATGTGGATCGGCGGCGACACCGCCTTAGTCGTCTCATCGACCCAGCCTAGCGCCTGCGCAGCAATGGTTTCCGGTTTTACCTTTTTCGTGTCCATGTCAATTTTTTTCAATGACGATCGGTGGCCGGTCAATAAATTTCACCTCGAGCCCGCGCGACGTCATCCAGTCCGCGACGGCAAACCCGGTCGCGCGTGGCCAGGGGCGCAATTGGTGCGGCTTGTAGCGGCGGTAGTCAATCAGTTCCGGGCTTAACGATACCTCTCCTGTCGCCACCACGTGATAGCAGAGCATGATTTCATTCTTGCGCTCAAAAATATAGTTGCCAATCAGCGTCGTGGCAACGACATCCAGATTGAGCTCTTCCTTGACCTC
>JANYFH010000287.1 GCA_025362705.1 Betaproteobacteria bacterium | reverse complement strand
TTCGCGATTGAAGCCAACTTCCACCACCAGTAAACCGCCGTCGTTCAGATAATTCGGCGCCTCACGCAGGATCACCCGTACATGATCGAGCCCGTCGATGCCGCTCGCCAGTGCCATCTCCGGCTCGCGCAAGTATTCCTGCGGCAGTACGGACATTGATTTCGCAGTGACATATGGCGGATTTGAAATGATGAGATCGTAACGGCGGTTATCGAGTTCGTCGAACAGATTGGAGCGGATCAGTTCTATCCGATCCGTCAGCGCGTAGTCGTCGACATTGCGGCGCGCGACTTCCAGCGCGTCAGCGGAAAGATCAACCGCGTCTATTACTGCATGTGGGAAGGTAAGTGCTGCGAGTATGGCGAGGCAGCCGGAGCCAGTGCAGAGATCAAGAGCGCTCTCGACGCCCTCGGCATCGGCGACCCACGGATTCAGTTCTTCACGCAGCAATTCCGCAATGAAACTCCTCGGCACGATGACGCGCTGATCGACATAGAACTTGTGCTCACCCAGCCATGCTTCAAAAGTGAGATAGGCCGCCGGGATGCGTTCGCGCACGCGCCGCTCAATGATACTGAGTACTGCATCGCGTTCCGTCGATGTGAGTTTCGCGTCGAAGAAAGGCTCCAGTTTGTCCAGCGGCAATTTGAGCGTGTGCAAGACCAGGTACACCGCTTCATCAAATGCGTTGGCTGAACCGTGACCGAAGAATAATTTCTCTTCATTAAACCTGCTCACGGCAAACCGGATGAGGTCACGCACGGCGACCAGTTCACGCCGCGCCAGATCGAATACGCCTTGATGTGTAGTTGGCATATACGGTTACTTCGGCGCCAGCAGGATTTTCAGCGTATGAAAATATACGTCGTGCAAGCGCCGTATGTCAGCCACCTCGACGCATTCGTCAATCTTGTGAATGCTGGCATTGATCGGCCCGAACTCGGCCACCTGATCGCAAATCTCGGCGATAAAGCGTCCATCGGACGTGCCGCCGCTGGTGGAAAGTTGCGGCGTTACTCCTGCCACTTTTTGTATAGCGGCGGTAAGGGCCGCGACCAGATTGCCGCGTGTGGTAAAAAACGGTTTTCCGCCGAGCGTCCAGGCGATATCGAAGGCGAGGCCGTGCTTTCGCAAAATATCCTCGGTACGCGATTGCAGGTTTAACGCCGTGCTGGCGGTCGAAAAACGAAAATTAAAATAGACCTCGATGGTGCCGGGAATGACGTTGAACGCACCGGTACCTGCGTTGATATTGGATACCTGAAATGTCGTGGCCGGAAAATATTCGTTGCCGTTGTCCCAAACGGTGCTGCTCAACTCAGCCAGTGCGGGCGCGAACAGATGAATGGGATTTTCAGCCAGGTGCGGATAAGCGATGTGACCCTGCACGCCCTTCACGACCAGACGCGCCGAGAGCGAGCCGCGACGTCCGTTTTTGATAGTGTCGCCGAAAAATTCAGACGATGAAGGCTCGCCAACGATTGTGTAATCAATGCGTTCGTTTTGCGCTTGCAGCCATTCCACTACACGCGCCGTTCCATCGACCGATGGCCCTTCTTCATCGCTGGTGATGAGCAATGCAATTGAACCTGCGTGGTCGGGGTGCGCCTTGACGAATGCTTCGGTCGCGGTGACGAATGCGGCAACCCCGGTTTTCATGTCCGCAGCACCGCGTCCATAGAGTTTCCCATCGCGTTCACTCGGGCTGAATGGATCGGTGTGCCATTTGTCGAGGGGCCCGGTGGGCACTACATCAGTGTGGCCCGCAAAGCAGATGATCGGTTTTGCGCTACCACGACGCGCCCACAGATTGCTGACGCCGTTAATTTCGAACCGTTCGAAAGTAAAACCGAAAGGCTTTAACCGTTCGACGATGAGGTCCTGGCAACCGGCGTCATCAGGCGTAATCGAGCGGCGCGACATCAGCTCGCGCGTAAAAGAGAGCGTGTCGTTCATACCAGTGGCACGCGCGAAGACTCGGCGGCAGGACCGATCAAGGCACCGTCACGCGCGGCCAATAACGGCCCAACCCTCGCTTCGACGTATTTTTTCAACTCCAGTTTCAATCCAACCGCGAAAAACAATTCGGTCATGACAAACAAGGGACCGATCGCCAGTCCGATGATGTCATCGGTGAACGCAGGCTTTACGCCTTCAAACTTGTGGCCCATAAACTGGATCACCCAGCCGACAACAAATAGCAAGACCGCCAGGCCCATGATGATGCCGACATTGCCGACGCGCGCATTCATGTAAACCGCGACGAGATAGCAAATGAAAAGCGACGCCAGCATTGCTGTGCCGAGGGTGGTATCAAGAATCAGATAAAACACGGCAGCAATGCCGATGGTGATCAGCGCGACGTTTACGCCAAAGATCGTCCACGGCACCAGCGCCAGCACGACGGAAAACACGATCATCGGCACGCCGAAAAAATGCGTGGCGACATTGCGGCGGTCACGATGGTAAGCCGCGTATTGGGTGATTTGTTGTTCGAGGTTGCGCATACAAAATTCCAAGGTTATCGCGGGGAGTTGGCATTTTATCAGGCACACAGGTATGCGCTGCACTGCGGCAATGGGCTAAACACCAGCATCGGCGGGGTGTTTGGAGCATTTGTGGCGAAAAAACCGCGCCAGTGCTTGAGTTTCAGCTATTTGTGCTACGCATTACCAGCGCCACCCCTGCCGCCGTCACCAGCAAGCCTGTAATGGCGAGCCAGCTCAGTGATTCGCCGAACAGTGCAAATGCCATGACCGCAGTGACAGACGGCGTAAGGAAAAACAGACTTGCCACTTTTGATGCAGCACCGCGACGAATGAGCAAATACAACAAGCCAATGGCACTGATGGACAACACGATGGACAGCCAGAACAGCGCAAACACAAATTGCCCAGTCCATTGCACGACGCGCGTTTCAGTCGCAAATGCGAGTACCCAAAGCAGTAGACCGGTAGCTGCGTATTGAATTACACCGCCTGTGCGCAGGTCCATATTTGCGCAAAAGCGTTTTTGATAAAGTGTACCGAAGGTGATACCCAGCAGGCTGATCAAGGCCGCACCCAATGCGGCCCAGTTGGATGACCCCAGCGAATATTTGCTGGCTATCACCAACGCCACGCCAATGAGACCGAGTGTCATACCGAGCCATTGACGGCGATTCAATTTTTCGTGCAGAAAAATATTGGCAAAAACTGCGGTCAGGACTGGTTGCAGTCCCGATATCAATGCGACGAACCCCAGCGGCAATTGCATCTGGATCGCAAACAGCACGCCACACAAATAAGTCGCGTGTACCAGCAAACCTGCCACGGCAATATGGCCGACGGTGGCTGCATTGCGTGGCCAGGGCGCACGTGTGACTGCGATGATGACAAGCAAAATCGCAAGCACCAGCAACATTCGAAAGCCCATGAACGTAAACGGCTCTGCAAAAGGCGCGCCGATTTTCATGCCGATGAAGCCGGTACTCCAGAGCACGACAAACAATCCGGGTGTGATCGTGACGAAGGCCGCCTGAAATGGTGAAGCGGCGGTTGTGGATGGTGACAGTGGCGGGGGCGACATCTTAGAGGCAGAATTGTTTCGAGGAAAGAAGGAGAAAATGCACTACTATTTTACGTTATGAACATCGCATGCTGGCTGGCTCGTTCAGCAAAATCACTTCCAGATAATGCAGCGCTGGTACTTGGTACCCGGCAAGTCCTGTCGTATCGCGAATTCGCAGGCGGTGCCGCTGCGCGGGCAAATGCATTGCACAGTCAACTGGGATGCCGGCCGGGAGACCGAATCGCTGTAATCGCGAGCAATTGTCCCGCCTATCTGGAGGCGCTGTACGCGATCTGGTGGGCGGGCTGTGTGGCGGCGCCGATCAACGCGAAACTTCATCCGCGTGAAGCTTTGCTCATTCTTATTGATGCCGGCGCCAGCGTATGTTTCGTCTCGCCGGAATGGGCGGAGGGGCTTGCGAACCTGGCGGGGGAGTTACCGGCGACATTGCGAATCATCGTGCTCGGTTCAGGCGAATTTGATGCCATGAAAATGGCGACGCCACTCGCAGTGGTGGCGCGCGAGCCAGACAATCTGGCGTGGCTTTTTTATACTAGTGGCACGACCGGAAAACCGAAGGGTGCGATGCTGACACACCGAAATTTAATGGCCATGACGTTCAATTATTTTATCGATGTCGACAGCATTGATTCTGGCGACTGCATCCTGCACGCGGCACCGGTGTCGCACGGTTCCGGGCTTTACAATTTCGCGCATGTGTTGCGCGGCGCATGCCAGGTGTTTCCAGAGTCCGGAGGTTTTGATCCGGCCGAAATTTTTGTGTTGCTGAAAACACACACGGGCATGTCGATGTTTGCAGCACCCACCATGGTGAAACGCCTGACCGAATACGCCGTCCTGCACAATGCTGACACGCGAAATTTGAAAACCATTATTTACGGTGGCGGACCGATGTATGTCGCCGATCTCAAGCGCGCATTGCATGTTTTCGGCAATAAATTCGTGCAGATCTATGGGCAGGGAGAAAGCCCGATGACGATTACGGCGTTGTCCAGATTCCATCACGCGGATAGTCAGCATCCAAGTCATGAAGAGCGCCTCGCGTCGGTGGGTATTGCGCACAGCGGTATGCAGATACGCATTTGCGATGAAGCTGGCAATGAAGTCGCGGCAGGGCAGGCCGGCGAAATTTGCGTCAAGGGTGACACGGTCATGCTCGGCTATTGGAACAACGTTGAGGCAACGGCGCAATCGCTGCGCAATGGCTGGCTTTGGACAGGCGACGTAGGCAGCGTGGATGAAGATGGATTTCTCACGCTACTGGACCGGAGTAAGGATCTTATTATTTCCGGCGGCTCGAATATCTATCCGCGCGAAATTGAAGAAGTATTGCTGCAACATCCTGCGGTGGCGGAAGCGTCGGTGGTGGGGCAAGCAGACGCGGAATGGGGTGAGACGGTGGTGGCATTTGTGGTGCTGCACGCGCATGCAAAAGTGGATAGCGCGGAACTGGATCGATACTGCCTGGAACGAGTCGCGCGTTTCAAGCGCCCTAAGGAATACCGGTTCATTGATGACTTGCCGAAGAATAATTACGGCAAAGTGTTAAAGACAGAGTTGAGAAAATTGCTGTGATTTTCGGGGGTGGCCATGTTTGAAGGATTTACACATAAGCGATTGCTTGCCAATGGCGTTGGAATCAATACGCTGATCAAGGGCAGCGGTCCCCCGTTATTGCTGCTGCATGGCTACCCGCAATCGCACCTGATCTGGCATCGCGTTGCCCCTGAACTCGCGAAACACTACACCGTGGTCGCGACCGATCTTCGCGGCTATGGCGCAAGCGAAAAACCGGTCGGCTTGGCGGATCAT
>JANYFH010000315.1 GCA_025362705.1 Betaproteobacteria bacterium | reverse complement strand
GTATTGCCGCCGGTGAGCAGCCCTGGTACGTGAAAAATCTCGAAACCAAGCTTGCCAATCTGCAACGCTTCATCGGCGCGCGCGCGTATGTGCGATTGTTCGAAAAATTCGAGCCGGATATTCCCGGCCAGACGATGCAGCAAAACATCGATGCCTACCGCGCAAAATACAAGATGCCGCCAAAGGCCACGCTCGCGGCATACTTTGCCGATGCCGACCAATGGCTGCTGGCCACCGGCGCGCGGCACGACCTCACGCTACCTGATGTGAAACGCCGCGAGGGTGCCCGACCGGCGCCTGAGAAAATCGACGACGCGAAGAAAGAAAAAATCCGCGTTTACTACTCCGCGCTCGATGTAATCAACAGCCTGATCTTCCAGATGGAACCACAGGGGAAGCGCAAGTAACAAAAAAGGAATCAGCGTGGATTGTGTTGAAACAAGTCGCGCTGATCCCTTCGCTGATCAAAGGCTTCAGCCTTCCTGTTTCTGCGCCACTTCGCGCAGGTAAGCCAGCATGCTCTTGCGGCTTTCCTCAGTAACCGGTTCAAGAGTCCGCACCGTCCAGCCGTGGCAAGCCGAATCGGCCGCGCGTGCAGCGTGCCATACATCCGTGCCACGCGATTGCGCATCGGCCATGCACGCCGTTTGTGCGATTTCCAGTGCCTTGTCGAAATCGATATTGACGTTGAATGTTTTCAGGCGATTGGCATAACGGCGAAGCGCGGTCTGCCCCAGCTTGGCCTCGGCGATGATACGTTGCATGCGTACCTCGGTGATGTCACTGGACTGGTTGTAAGCAAATAGCGGCGCCGCCGGGGTTATCAGCAGAGCTGCCAGAACGATACGGGCAATCTTCATGTCGAGCCTCTACAGGATGCACTGCGGATTGCAGCGAATCGATTGTTGAGCGAGGAATCGAAAGAGTGGGTACCAGTTTGTACTGCCTGGTGTCATTGATGACGAAGTGACACAGCTTCAGTGGTTTTGATTTGTGGCGAAACGGCAATGCCGAAGGTGTGCCAGCGTGGCCACCGCTTGTGGCGATAAGTCGTCGCGAGGCAGGACGTTTGTTGCGGACTGTTGCACTTTGCGTAGCGCGGCAGGAAAGATGTAGCGACGCGATACGCAATTGGCGGTCCTCACTTCATCTCCACCTTCAACCCTGCTACAGCTCGCACCCGCAAGCCATCAATCAAGGCATCCCGCTGCGCCACCGCCTTGCCGCCCTCAGCAAGATCGGCCGCCGTCAGCGCATGCAGCGAGAGATTTTCCGAATAGATAATCATCAGCTCCTTCCGCTTCGCTTCGTCCAGTCGCACCAATCGCATCTGCATTACATCCGGTCCAACGACGTAGCCTTTGTCTTCAAGCAGCTTCAACACGGCGGCGGAATCCGAGCCCGGCCGCATTTTCTTGCGGCCGACGTCGATGTTTGTGGTCCAGCTGCGTTCGTGAAAAGCGTGGCCGCCGATCATCGTGCGCTGTGGATCGCTGGCGTAGTTGTAGGTGTTGTGTTGTTTCTCCGGCAGATAGCCTTCAAACTGAACCCAGTAAAAACGCTGCACCACCTTGTTCTCGATTTCCGCGAACACATGTATCTCGCTATCGGCAACACCATAGAGCACGAATTCGCTGCTGCCTACATAACGAAATTTTGGATCGACCGTGATTGTGCCGACCGGGAACGCGCTTGAACTCAATGTCTGGCCCTTGACCTCGCCTTGCGTAGCTTCCGCGATGAACGCGAGGCCCAGCAGGGCGGAAGTCGTTATCACCAACAAGGCGCGGCGTGCGAAAGAGTAGTTTTGCTTCATGGGAATCCTTTGGTGAATTGTGCCTGGGTGGGCGTTAGCTCTAGGACGCCGCAGACGCGCCGATTGGATTCGACGAACGATCTTCTCAGGGAAAATTCACGTAGAACGCCATTCGGCGGATGTTTCAGGCTGAAAATGCATGAAAAGCCGCGCCAGTGCTAGAGTTTAATCCATAAATTTTTCGAACTACATCACCGTTCGCCCTTAGCCTGTCGAAGGGTTTGGTGGACTGCAATGTCCGGGTGTATGTTCACGACAAACTGAAAATATGCGAACCTGTAGTCTTGAATTGATTCCGCAAAGGCAATCACACATGGGAAAGCCAATGGACATACGCCTCAAGTATTTCGCTGCCGTAATAGCGCTCGCGTCATTGTTGGCGTTGAATATCCTGCAGTCCGCCCAAGCGCAAGTGTCCGCCAAACTCGCAGGCGGTTATCCTGCAAAGCCCATCCACGTGATCGTGCCGTTCCCCGCAGGTGGTGCCACCGACATCCTGACGCGCGTTGTGGTCGATAAACTCGGTACGCGCATCGGGCAGACGTTCATCGTCGACAACAAGCCAGGGGCGGGCGCGAATATCGGTGCAGAAGCCGCGTCCAAGGCGCAGCCCGATGGCTACACCTTGCTGATGGGTTCGGTGGCCTCGCATGCGATTGCAGTGACGTATTACCGCACGCTCGGCTACGATTTCCGCCGCGATCTTGCGCCGATTTCAATGGTCGGCTATATCCCGAACGTGCTGGTCATCACGACGAGCCTGCCGGTCAAGACAGTGCCGGAGCTGATCGCTTACGCCAAGGCAAACCCGGGCAAACTCAACTTCGCATCTTCGGGAACCGGTGCGTTGATTCATCTCACCGGCGAGATGTTCAAGCAGATGGCAGCAATCGATATCGTGCATGTACCGTACAAAGGTACGGCGCTGTTTCTTCCCGATCTGATCGACGGCAGGGTGTCGATGTCGCTCGATTCCATGCCGCCACATCTGCCGCATATCAAGTCGGGAAAGCTGCGCGCACTTGCGGTCACATCAGCCAAACGCTCGCCGGTGCTGCCGGATTTGCCGACGATTGCCGAGGTGGCGCTTCCCGGTTTCGAATCGGTCGCGCCTTACGCTTTGTTCGCACCCACGGGTACACCAGCGGACATCATTGCCTTCCTCAATCGTGAAGTGAATGCCGTGCTGCTGTTGCCGGAAGTGCGGGACAAACTCGCCGAGCAGGGGATCGAGACATCAGGCAGCACGCCCGACGCACTCGCTGGCACAGTCAAAACCGAAATCGCCAAATGGGCGAAAGTGATCAAGGACGGGAATATCAAGCCGGAGTAGGGCGGGCATCTTTTCATCCGGGCCTGCGGCTGCGATACTTGGTATCGGGCGGTTGAATTTTCTATTCATGATCCGATCGTCGAAGGGAGCAATAAGCGCCGGCAGCCCGCCGGGACATCACAAGGAGAAAAATATGAAACGAGTATTGTTTGTGGCAGTTGCACTGGCATTGTCCGCGTCTATCACACCAGCGCTGGCGCAGGACCCGACAAAGGTGGACACCAAGCACTACAAGGTGGAATTCGAAAATGATCAGGTGCGCGTGCTGCGCATCAAATACGCTCCCAAAGAGAAATCCGTCATGCACGAACATCCGGGGGCTGTCGCTGTTTTCCTGACCGACGGTGCGACGAAAATGTTGATGCCCGATGGAAAGTCGGTTGATTCGACGATTAAGGCTGGCACAGCGCAATTCACGCCCGCGGGCAAGCACCTTCCCGAAAACGTCGGAGACAAGCCGTTTGAACTGGTCTTGGTAGAGATAAAGGAAAAGGCGGCTGCGAAGAAGTAAAGCACGTCCACGTCTGACTGGATGTGGCTTTCGGGCGCTGACTGTGGTGCCCGGAAGCGGAGAAAGGTCGGCGTGTGATAGGGAGGAACGACGCCACAAAAGGTGAACGGTGGACATCGCTTAGCGCCACGCGCATCATGCGAATGGCGCAGTCAATCTTGCCGGTTGTGGCCGCAACATCGGTAACGGTTGGCATGATATTGGTGAGCGGTAATTTTGTTTTGGCAAGGTGGTTTATGAATTTTGCGGCAAGATGGACACTACTGGTCTTGGTTATCACATCGCTGATGCAGGTACAGCCCGTGCTTGCGCAAGCCACCACTGGCGTTTCCGCAACCGGGCAGGCGCTTTACAACGACACGGTTTCGAGGAACTGCAAAGGTTGTCACGGCGCGACCATCGTGACGAATTATCCAAAGGTCGTGAATTCGGCTAATTCCGGCACGCAGCTTATCTACTCGGCGAATGCGCAGTTGATGGGTGGCACGGCCCTGACCCCGACGCAGGCCAACGACATCGCGGCGTATATTGCCACGTTCGTGCCGGATCCCGCGCCCGCCAATCTCGCCGTGCCCTTCAACACCGCTGCGCAGATCCCGTTGTCCAATGTATTCCTTAATTCAACGTACGGCGACTACACGGGTCTGGAGACGGTCACGATGCCGACACGCGGCATCGTCACGTACTCCGGCACGACGGCGACCTATACGCCGACTACCGGACAGACCGGCACCGACAGCTTTACCTATCGCGCCGTGCGCGGCGCCAACGCGTTCCGGGTTGCTCGAATACCCGCACCGTCACCGTTAACATTGGCCTGCCGGTCTCGGTACTCACTCTCTACAATCAAGGAACTGGTACGGGCACGGTGGTGTCATCCCCGCCTGGTCTAAATTGCAACGCACCCGTTTGTTCTGCGAGTTTTCCAATCGGTACAGTCGTGACGCTCACCGCCACTGCTGACCCCGGGTCGGCATTCGTCTCGCTGAATTTCCAGCCGAGCAATACCTTGCAGCTCACCTTGAATGCGAACGATAACGCCTTTGTCACTTTCAATTCGATCGCCAACGACAATTTCGCGAGCCCGTTCCCGATGGTGCCGTCAGTTTCGACTGGTAGCAGCTACATCTACAAGCGGCTCTACAATTTTGGCGCGACCAAGGAAGCCGGCGAACCGAACCATGCCAGCAACGTGGGCGGCAGCTCGTTCTGGTATTCGTGGACGGCACCGTTTACTGGCGCGGTCAACATCGGCACCGGCTCCAGCGTGAATCTGCACTTCAGCGACTTCAATACCTTGCTCGCGGTCTATACCGGCAATGCCGTCAATGCGTTGACGCTGATGGCCGTCAACGACGACTTTACGATGCCAAGCGCGCCGACTAATGTTCGCAACCTGTTGAGTTCGGTGACCTTCCAGGCCATCGTCGGCACCACCTACAAGATCGCGGTGGATGGTTTCAATGCCGGCAGTGCCGCCGAGACCGGCACGATCGACCTCACCATCATCCAGCCGGGCAACGACAGTTTCGCTGCGCGCCTGCCGCTGACCGGAAGCAACATCACGCTCACCGACAACAACACTGGTGCGTACGTAACAGACCTGGGCGAACCCACGCACGCGGGCAACGCCGGGGGCAAATCGCTGTGGTGGTCATGGACCGCACCAGCCAACGGAACCGTCAACATCAATACCACCGGCAGCGATTTCAATACGCTGCTAGATGTGTACACCGGCACGGCAGTGAATGCGCTCACGGTGGTCGCATCAAACGACGACGCACCCGCATCCGTGACTAGCGCTGTCAGTTTCATGGCCACGGCGGGTACCACGTACCAGATTGCGGTCGATGGATTCAACGGTGCAACTGGCAACATCACGCTGAATATTTCACAGCAGCCACCGCTGGCGGTGACCGCTGTGGTGTCGCGCAAGACCCACGGTGCGGCGGGGACACAGGACATGCCGCTCCCCAATCGGCTGTTGCCAGTCACCGGCAATATCGACGTCGAGCCGCGTGTGATCAACGCCGGCGGCCCCGGACATCGCATCGTGTTCCAGTTCAACCGCGCTGTCAGTACGCCGGGTACGGTCGCGGTGACAAACGCCACTGGCATGTCGATCGGTGCGGCTACGACTGTTGCGTTGGGCAATGAAGTCACTGTGACCCTGACCAATATCCCCGACAGGCAGCGTGCCAGGGTCACGCTGGCCAACATTAACGGCGAGGGCCTGAACGCCAGTGCCAGTGTTGGCTTTCTGGTCGGCGACATCAATAATTCGCGCGTAGTCGACCTCGCCGATGTCAGTGGCGTCAAAGCGCGTTCTGGTCAGCTTACCGACGCAAGTAATTTCAAGTTCGATCTGAACGCCTCGGGGGCGATCAATTCAACCGACATTTCAACGGTCAAGGCACGGGTTAACTCCACCCCGCTATAGCTTAGGACTTGCGATCTCAGGCATCCGGTTCATCGCAGTAGCGACCGGGCAGTTGGCTCCAGCACTAATCGCTCCGCAGGTGACTTGAGATAGTTTCGCAACGTTGGCTCCACAGTGTCGTTCCACGCTGCCGATTTCCCGATCTGAACCTCGTGTGCGCGAACTTGCTCTTCACTTGCGAACCGCGAAAACCAAACGAGTACGTGTTCGCCCGTTCGTATCGGCAATCGGGGAAAATTGTTTTCTGCGGTTTCAGTTTGAAAAACGGCAATTGGTGTTGCGCCGGTAGCAATCAACAACGGTTTTACTTGCTGCTCGAAAAACTGGATGAAGTTCACATCGACTGGTGCATTCAGCGCGTAGATCGTCGCCATCACGCGAGACGCGGGCAACGCTGACGTTCCCACTGCGGCACGTGCCGCGCCGCTCTTCGCGAATCCGGCATTTGGCGATATTGGCCGCAGCAACAAAACATTCGAGGCATCAATCATGGTGGCGTTAGCCGTGTTTCGATGCGTTTGCCATACCGGCCCGCTGTAGAACGAATTCAGCGCGACGCCGCGTGCTGGCATATCGCGAAAGCCGCGCATCCACACGAAGCGATCAGGGTTGCCGGCATCACGAAACTGGCCCGCGATATTCATTCCCAGTGCTTCCTGGCTCTCGACAAATTCGCGGTCAAAAAGCTCGATCAACACGTCGCGCTTTCCGGGGTGCAGCGTGTATTGGCGCAGTTCGAGTATGGGGCAGCAGGTGGTGGGCATTGGCGTTTGCGGGTAGACAAGCGGGCTGAATGAAGAGGTGACTGCGGCGACGGCGAGAATGCGGTTGGCGCGCGTTGTTTGCGATGGCGTGCTCACTTCTTCACCCGCGTCCCGGTCATCCGCCAATTCACTTTCCACGTCTTGCCGCTGTCAAATGAAAACCCCTGCTGCCATTTTACGTGGTCAGCATCGACCCTGGTCCATGTGTATCGCACGCGCAGTGCTTTGCCCTCAATCACTTCTTCGGATTCAAAGATGCCCATGTCGTTTTCAAATTTGCCCACTACCGGCACCATGAGCTGGCCGGTAGCGCTGTCTATTCCCGCCGTCTTGCCGGCCAGCCAGTAGATGCTCCAGAGGCCGGTCTCGCCGTTGAAGATGCGGATCGCCACGCCCACCCAGTTCGGTCGCCACTCTGGCGCGACCATTGAATCGATATTGCCCATGTTGCCTGGCAGCTTTTCCATATGAATGGTGGCGTTGAAGGTTTCCCACGGTGCATCGTCGATCAGCGGTTTGGTCGAACGCGTCTGCACGGTCAGCCAATCGCCGACGAGAAAGTCAAAATCGCTGCGGCCTTCCTCGTGGTCAATGGATGCGGGTGTCGAAGGGTTTGTCATGGTTGGGCTCTTTCCGGTCGATGGGTTAGGGGGATTGGTGTTGTCCTGCGGCGCTGACCACGCCTGCGTGGCCGTCGCGATGGCGGCCGCCATCAGCATCGCGCCCATGGTGCGTGAAATCGTTTTTTGCCGCGCCTTCATGAATTGGCGCGATTGCACGGCAAGCGCCGCAACCGCACCGTAGACAGCGATCTGTGTCGTGACCGTGATGAAGCAAAGCGCTGCGGTCTGCGCGATCAAGCTGCGGGTGTCGCTACGCACAAAGGCCGGAAAGATAGCGAACATGAAGGCATAGGCCTTGGGATTCAACAGGCAGGTTGTGACTGCGCGCCGAAAGATTGCGCTACTGGTCGCGGCAGGTAAATCCTCTTGCATCGGCGCGACATCGGCGCTACGGAAAATGGTCCATCCGATCCACAGTAGATAGCATGTGCCGATCAGAAGCAGTGCATGGAATAGCTGCGGGAACATCAACATGAGTGCTGCCATGCCCGTTGCGCCGACGAGCACATGGATGAGCCCGCCGGTGGCAATGCCCAGCACCGAGCTGATGGCGCCGCGGCTTCCACCGGAAAGACTGCTCGCCATTACATAAGCCATGTCCATGCCCGGTAGCAGGATCACGGCGAGGACTGCAAGGAAATATAGCCAGAGATCGGGTGTCATGTTTTCCTCTTTGATTGAAAGTGCTTGCAGTGTAATTTCGATATAGGTCAGGATAGGTCCTATATCGACGTATCATGGGAGGTATGGAAAAACCCCTACACCGCGTGCTCACCGCGCTTGAGCTGTTGCAGGCGCATGCCACCCTGAGCGGCGCCGAACTGGCCGAGCTTATCGGCGTTGAGCGGCGTACTGTGCGGCGATATATCGTCGAGCTGGAAAAGCTGGGCGTACCGATCCGCACCACGCGCGGGCGCGACGGCCATTACGCATTGATGCCCGGCTACAAGTTGCCGCCGCTCATGTTCACTAACGACGAGACGCTGGCTCTGTCGGTCGGCCTGCGGGTGGCGCGTGAACTGGGCTTAAGTGACATGACCCCGGCCGTCGCCAGCGCACAGGCCAAGCTTGATCGGGTCATGCCGAAATCACTGACGCGGAAAATTGGCGACCTCAATGCCGTGGTCACGCTGGATTTGTCCCGCCCGCAGGCGATCAGCGGCAGCGAATTTTTTGCCGAGCTGACAAAATGTGCAAGTGCCGCCCAACGTATCCTGATGACATATTGCGCGGCCGACGGCAGTACCACTGACCGCGAGGTTGATCCCTACGGTATCGGTTATCTCTATGGTGCGTGGTATGTAGTCGGCTATTGCCATACGCGACGCGATCTTCGCTCGTTTCGCCTCGACCGCGTGCGCGCAATCGAGGCCCTGCCAAAAACATTTGCCATGCCGAAATCATTTGACGTTTTGAAGTACCTGCGCGAATCGATCGCGGCCGTACAGCGTACACACGCCATTGTCGTGCGTTTTCACGCCAGCATGGCCGCTGTCTGGCGTGTCATTCCGTCCAGCATTGGCAAGCTCACCGAACAATCGGGCAGCATTCGCCTGGACGCACAGGCCGATGATCTACACTGGTTTGCGCGCGAACTCTCGCGTCTTGATCTGGAATTCGAAATAGTGAAGCCAAAGGCGCTCAAGACGGCGCTGGTGTTGCATTTGCGCGAGTTGCTAAAAAGCCACGGCTGACTTTCCCCGACCTGCGTCCGGGAAAACAGTTCTTGCCAGCTGCGTCGCGTGACATTGCTTTGCTTGCGTGACCTTCAATGTCGGAATACTCCTACGCGATTCAGTGGATGCGTCCGACAAAACATCAGTGAGCGCGATGCAATCATGGTTTTGCAAGAACAGTCGCCACGCTGACAGTTTCCGAAACACCGGGATGCCATCTAACATATCCATGGATTTCCGCTACAAACCATTGTTTGAATTATGTCCAAAGGAGCCAATCATGTTTTTCCTGAAAAACGCGCTAAGCACACTCACCATTGCCCTCGCATTTCTCGTCGCCGGTTGTGCCAGCACACCGCAGCGGGAAAGTTTCGGCGAGCATATCGATGACTCCGTTATCACCACCAAGATCAAGGCCCTCTATGTTGACGACAAAGCAGTTAGTGCGCTCAACATCAATGTGGAAACTTTCAAGGGCGCCGTTCAATTGAGCGGTTTCGCCGCCGATACGCGGGAGATCCAGCGTGCTGTCGATATCGCCCAAGGGGTAAAGGGCGTTGCCGGGGTGAAGAATGACATTATCCTGAAAACGGCTGCAGCGAAGTAACGCGATTTATGCTTTCCAGCGATGGTGCACGCTCCTGGTCGGACGTGCACCGGCTCGCCATTACCCTATCATTGTAGGCATCAGAAAGACTGTAACGACGGTAACGAGTGAAAACATGAGTGAATCGAATATTAAAAAAACCAAAACTGCAATTTGGCGCCGTGTAACCCGCGCCATTCCCAAGTTACTTTTGTTTCCGATCTGTTTTGCCGCTGTGGTCACGTTGGTCGCAATTTGTTTTTCGGAATACCATTTCTCAAGCACGCTGACCGGTCTCGACCAGTTGCGTACTGAACGCGAACGATACGAAACCGTTGAGCGCATCTACACTTTGCTGGTCAATGCGGAAAACGGTGAGCGCGGTTATCTGCTGACCGGCAAAGCCGAATACCTGCAGGCGCTTGAGTATGCAAACGAAGAATTGTCGCGCATGCAAAATCGCCTCGCCATGGGTTTTGCCAATCGACCCGCA
>JANYFH010000300.1 GCA_025362705.1 Betaproteobacteria bacterium | reverse complement strand
TTTGCGGAAACTTCTCGGCAATGTATTCAACGATGGCAATGGTTTCCCACACCGCGAGCGAAGCGTCCGCCCCGGCATCGCCGTCCCATAGCGTGGGTACTTTCCGCGAAGGCGCCAAGCGTGCGATGTGATCGTCCCATTGCTTGCTCTCGAATTTGAGCATGATTTCTTCGAAGGGAATGCCAAATTGTTTCAGCAGCACCCACGGCCGCATCGACCAGGACGAGTAATTTTTGTTACCGATGACCAGTGTAAGGGACATTGTTTTCTCGCTATCTTCCGGCGGCATCGCGAAATTGCTGGTACCTTGCGCGCCCGCCAGCAGCAGATCCAAGATACGCAGGCACCACGTTCTCCAGCGCAGCAGCGCGACCGAATAGCGCAGGGAATGGTTGATCGGAGGTGCTCGGCAGACTCATCGAGCGGACGTTGTCAGGTGTAATTACTTTGCCCGGCAGCATGCCAAATACGCTCGCCTGCAGTAGCGAAAGCGCAGGACCCAGGCCCACAATCAGCCGATGCCTGCCAATCACTGCAGCGACAAATTCCAGCAGCTCACGCAGGGTATAAACCTTCGGCCCTACCAGCCCATACGTTTGATTTCTTGTCTCCGGCAGATCGATGCTCGTGACGATGGCGCGCGCCACGTCTTCCACCCAGACCGGCTGGAACTGTGCGTTTGGTGTACCCAACAGCATCAACGGAAATACCTTGATCAGGCGCGCAAACAGATTGAGAAATTTATCGCGTTCGCCAAATACTACCGAGGGTCGAAACATCGTGACGTTCAGTGACTGATTCGCTTTGGCCACCGTCCAGACCACCGCCTCACCGCGTCCACGCGAGCGCAAATACTCGCTGGGACCATTGATGTCGGCGTTGAGTGCGCTCATATGGATTAATCGTGACACGCCAGCTTTCACGCAGGCCTCTGCCACGATCTTGGGAAATGCTACATGGACACGTTCGAAATCACCGCGCAAGATGCCATTCAAGTTGATGACCGCGTCGTGATGTCCTACCAGAGCTTCGAGTTCCGAAGCTTGGAAAACATCCACTTCAACCACATCCACCGTCGGCAAGAGCAGTAGATGGTTCGCCCGATTGAGTCTGCGTGTGGGCACCGTCACGAAAATACCTTTTGCGGACAATTGTTCCGCGACCGAGGTACCGATGAAACCGCTGCCGCCGATCAGTAATACTTTGTTGACTATCATTCTGTCTTCCAGCTTGTTTGGTGTTGGTCAGGGCAACTTGTTTTGCAAGGCCACACTCACCAGGCTGCTGACACCGGCATTGCCGCTACCGCTGCCTGGTACTGTCCCCATCATTTCGGTCAGGCGCCGTGTAGTGGCGCCCGCCTGCTGTGTGTAGAACCACGCATTGACCATAACTTTTTTCACGTAGTCGCGCGTCTCTGCGAATGGAATTGTTTCGGCATAGATTGCACCTTCCAGCGGGCCGACGGCGCGCCAGCGGCGGGCCCGGCCCGGTCCCGCGTTGTAGCCTGCTGTCGCCAGCACTGGATGGCCGAGATCATCGAGCACGTGGCGCAGGTAAAACGAGCCAAGGCTGAGATTCACCGGAACATCGATGACTTTGGCAAGTGAAAAATGAGTCATGCTGACTTTCTTCGCCGCCCAGGTTGCTGTTGCCGGCATCAACTGCATTAACCCCA
Organism: Betaproteobacteria bacterium; assembly: GCA_025362705.1. GTDB lineage: Bacteria > Pseudomonadota > Gammaproteobacteria > Burkholderiales > Usitatibacteraceae > UKL13-2. Next base: position 5,769 of record JANYFH010000300.1, on the reverse strand, counting down.
TTGCACCTGTCCGCGATTTGGCGTCAGCCATAAATCTGCTTTCCTGCCTGATCAAGCCATACACCCAGGCCTCATCCAGTCCCTGTGCACGCGCCTGCGTTGCCAGATCGGCTTGATGCGGCGTCGGAAATCGTTGGGCATAGTCGTGAACCACGAGGGTTTTTTCGGCCGTGTTGATGGCGCGGTCTGGAACATTCGCCACGCGCGCGGCTTCCGCGGCCGCCAGCAGTTCGTGGTCATCCATGTTGCGAATGCCATATTGCCATTCACGCAAACCCTCGGCCTTCATGTCGAGCCGGTAAAAGGCCAACGCACGACCGATTGCAGGACGTTGCATCACCGCATCGATATCGGTACGCGTTGGTTTCCAGCCCTGCCAAACCGGGATCTGGGGGACGCCGATTTCTTCAGCTGCGAGCACTCCATAGAAATTGTTTTCACGTGCCAGTACCTCGCGCAGCGTGCGAGCTGCATCGGCGTTTCCGGACTCTTGAGTGGCTCGCGCGAGCCAATAGCGCCAGGCCGGTTCACGCCGCTCCGACGCGGTCATCGCTCCAATAGCCGCCCGTACACTTTCCCAGTTGCCTGCGCGTAATGCGGCACGCGTTTTCCAGCCAGCCTGTATATCATTGAGCGCAAATGTTCCGGCACGCTCGAACCAGCCGAGTGCTCCTGGTTCGTGTTGCATGCTGCCATAAAGGCCAACTTGCGCCCAGGCGTATTCGAGATCGCTGGTTGACAGTTTCCTGCCACGTGTTTCCAGTAGCGACGCAGCGCGATCAGCGTCGGTACGGGCGAGCCGGGTTACCGCAAACAGAAACAGCTCCACCGAAGCGGGTGATGCAGCTTGCAAATTCTCACGTTGCAGGTACAGCGCAGGATTCTGGCCAATGATGGCCGTTGTACGTTCAAAGTTGGACGGAATATTGGGCAACAGCAACGCGCTCTTCCTCGCCTGGGCGAGTTGATTGTTTTCGAGCAGCGTTCGCAAACGCAGCCACGCTTCAGTGTTGGGCAACATTTTTTCTGTTGCAAGTCGCGCAAAAACATCGTCGCAGGCGTCGGGTGCGGTTCGCGCTGCGGTCCAGAATGACTTTGCCTCTGTGAGCGCGTCGCGGTCGTTCTTGCTCAATCGGTAACGCCACTGATGACAGCTAATTTCGGCATCCTCGATGTTGAGCCAAGGCATCTCGGCCGCAAACAGTTCCCACTGATCCCACTTGCCGAGTATTTTCAGCCAGTCCCGTCGAAGGTTATCTGCGACAACCGAATTCGGATTAGCATTCAGAAACGCGCGGATTTCGGTGGCATTGGTGGTCGCAAATGTGTCCGCCTTGGCCAGATTTGCCGATAACCACCAGTACTGCACATACTGCGAAAGTTTATGCGCAGTGCCGGGTACGCCCGCAAAGCGGGCCATCGCCACGGCAAGAAGTTTCAGATCACGTTTTTCAAAGGCATCGCGCGTAGCAATAATATCCTTGTCGGCTGAGGACAATTGGTATGTGATCCCCGGCTGCGTAGTTGATGATGGATCAGTGTTCACTGTAGCCATAGATGCAGGCGTCGTCGTCACAGGTGATGTGATTGCGAGACGTACGGCTGGCGCAGGAGTAGCGGCAATTTGCGCTTGCACGGGAGCAAACTTGCTTAGTATCAATGAAAGCGTCAGGAGTGCAGGGTAAAAACGCTTCATTCGGCACGGCGACTCGGCGTGACGATCATTGGCAATACCAAAGCAACTTGTGCGCATAAAACAATAATGTTTATTACCGGGGTTCGGATGACTTATTCTATAGACTCATTGAGCCCAACGCTTGGCTGATCATTGACCAGAACCGAAAACCGACCCTATGGATATTCTTACTCCTCTGTTTTGGACAGCACTTCTCAAAATCATTGGCGTAAATATTATTCTCTCCGGTGACAACGCAGTTGTTATAGCGCTTGCCGCGCGGAACCTCCCGCCAACACAGCAGAAACAGGCAATTTTCTGGGGAAGTGGCGCGGCGATCGTGTTGCGTATCGTTCTGACCATATTTGCGGTCGCGTTGCTTGAATTCGCCTGGTTAAAGTTGGTGGGGTCCGCGTTGCTGCTTTGGATCGGCGTGAAACTTCTTGCTGATGGCGACGAGGACGAAGGTGAAGCCAAGAGCCATGCGTCCATGTTTGATGCCGTCAAGACGATCCTCATTGCGGACCTTGTCATGAGCATTGACAACGTGATTGCCGTAGCTGCGGCAGCCAAAGGCGATTGGGTTCTTGTCATCATCGGTCTGGCAATCAGCATTCCTCTCATCATTTACGCCAGCACAATACTGATTAAGGTGATGGAAAAATATCCTGTCGTCATAACGATCGGAGCAGCTTTAATTGGTTGGGTTGCAGGTGAAATGGCATGGGACGAGAAAGTTATTGCATCATTTACTTCGCAATATCCGCGCTGGTTTGAATACATCGCCGCTGCGGCTGGTGCAGTGCTGGTGGTGGGTGTGGGCAAGACGCTCTCAAAGACATCTGGTTCACCGCGCCAGGACAGGCCAAACAATTGATCACGCTTCTACGCTTGCTTAGTGAAACGGTCGGCGCGTGAACGTATCTTTCTTTCGTCAAACCTGACACACGTCATGGTAACCACAGTCAGATTGGAGAAATACTGAGCGGATCGCAATGCAGTAACAATTTCGAGTTGTGCTGGACAGCGACAGGCAAAGAATAAAGAGCGAAGATAACGCTTTTGTATTTACTTAACTTCCATTGCCATAGAAGCTCGCAATGAAAAAATTAAAAATGTTTCTAACGGAGGAAGCAATATGTCAAACGAGAGCACCACACAGATAGATCTCGCGAAACAAACGTTGGGCCCGATCGTCGGAAACCGCTGGATTCAACTGGCCGCCGGCGTCATGGCGATGATTGTTATCTCAAATTTTCAGTATGCCTTTACTCTTTTTACGCCAGGGCTGAAGCAGCAGTTTGCGTCCGCGCCTTATTCGGACATCGCTCTTATCTATACCCTGTTTATTCTGTTTGAAACGTGGCCGGTGCCGGTTGCTGGATACTTCATCGACAAATTCGGTATCCGCAACCTCATGCTGGTAGGTGCAGTACTCATTTTGCTGGGATGGGTGCTTGGCGGCATGTTCGCAACATCCCTTTTTCACTTGTACCTTACTTACGGCGTTCTAGCGGGTACTGGCTGCGGCATCATCTATATCGCGACAGTCGCCAATGCTGTCAAGTGGTTTCCGGACAAAAGGGGATTGGCGGCTGGCCTCACTGCCGCAGGATTTGGCGGCGGTTCAGCACTTACGCTCATCCCGATCAGCGGTTCAATTACATCCATGGGTTGGGCTGGTGCCATGACCAGTTGGGGCATCGGCCAAGGCGTTGTCGCCATCGTCATGGCGCTTATCCTGCACCATCCTCCCCAAGGCTGGTTACCTAAGGACTGGGTGCAGCCCAAGGCGGTTGCGCAAACGCGGAAGGACTTTACGGCTAAGCAGATGATGTCGCAGAAAGAGTTCTACATCATGTATGCCATGTTCCTCATGGTCTGTACCGGCGGGCTAATGACCACCGGCAACATGTCGCAGATCGCCAAGTCCCTCAACGTTTTCGATGCCAAATTCATGGGCATCGCTATCGTTCCGTTCACCGCGACAGTGGCGGGTGTCGCCAATGCGTTCGCCAGAATCATGTGGGGCGCGGTTTCAGACAGGTTCGGTCGGGAATACACGATGGCGTTTGCCTTTGCGCTTGAAGGCGTGCTGATCTTCGCGATGACACAGATTATGGGTAGCCCGATCGCGTTCATGATCCTTATGCCCTTTGTTTTCCTTGCTTGGGGCGAAATCTATGCTTTGTTCTCGGCGATAACGGGTGATGTGTTCGGGCCGAAAAACGCCTCAGGCAACTATGGCATCCTTTACACAGCAAAAGGGGCAGCGTCCATTATGGCCGGGTGGGGTGCGGCGGCGGTAGCTGCTTCTTATGCGGGGTCGTTCTCGGTACCGTATTACATTGCGGCCGTATTCGATCTCACGGCGGCGGCTCTGGCACTTTTCGTCCTGCGGCCGATTATTCGAAAAAGAATCGCCGGGGAATCATAGCTCTCGGGCACTAGCCGCGTTGCGGTTGGCATGGGTGTGGTAGGCCTTCGGACTCCAAGATGCCGGGACAACAATTGTCCCGGCATCCAGATTTCGTCATCTTGAAACTGCCAATACTGGATTGTCCTGCGTGGAACCCGTTTCTTTCTCGGCGCTGGCTTGGCAGGTCTGCGCAATAGCGTTGGTAGCAGGGTTGGCCCACGGTGTCAGCGGATTTGGTTTTCCTTTGATCTCAACGCCAGTGGTGGCGTTGTTTACCGACGTCCGCACGGCAGTTGTGATGACGCTGCTACCGAATATTGCGGTCAATTTGATCAGCCTGGCCAAAGGTGGAAATTGGCGTGAGAGTCTGGGCAAGTATTGGCCAGTCGCTGTTTATGTGATCGCGGGCACGCTGATTGGCACAAGGCTCGTTCTGGTCATGCCGCCTGAGCCTTTAAAGTTATTGCTGGCGCTGATTATCGTGATTTACCTGAAACAGGATGTATTCACACACGTGGACTGGGGAGCGATCAATCGGCATCCGCAATTGGCGGGCTTGGCTTTTGGTTTACTGGGCGGCGTACTTTCCGGTGCGGTCAACGTCGCGTTGCCACCGCTTCTTATTTACTTCGCGACACTAGGATTGGCGCCGCTGGTGATGACACAAATTCTCAATTTGTGTTTTCTTGCAGGCCGTACCACGCAGATAGCGGCACTGGGTGGCGTCGGTCAGTTGGGAACAGAAGTCATCATGGCGGCGATCCCGGCCACTGCTACCGCCATCATCGGTGTTATCGCGGGTGCCTATTTTCAATCGAGAATTCAGCCAGCTATCTGGCGCGTTTTCATTCGTGCCGTCCTGTGGATTTTGACACTTCTCCTGATTGCGCAAGTCATTCTGCCACTGGTTTACCGATGACGCATCTCCGGGCTAGCGCGCCAGAATCGCCTGAATCTTGCCCTTTTGCTTCAGTCGCGAGAGCGTTTCTGCTGACAGATTCATGTAGGAAGCCAGTTCCTTCATGGGCACTCGCTCATAAAGGTCGGGATGCTTGCGCAGAAAACGCTGCACGCGTCCTTGTGCATCGAGCATGTGTAACGTAATCGTGTGCGCCATCACTTCTGACATCAGGTGCATGACCTCGTATTCAAAATCGTCTTTGATGGAGTGATGTTTATCAAGAAACTCAACCCACTGTTCCATTGGCAACTGCGCGACGCGCGATTTCATGACTGCGCGGATTGAGTAAGGTGCCGGTGTACGCAAACGCCACGCTGCGTAGCTGGTATCCATTTCATCTTCTTTGGAGAATCGCAAAATCATCTCCTTGCCTTCCTGGTTTGATACAACGCGCTTCAGGATGCCATCGAGAATGAAGTACTGCGCCATATCGTGATCGCCCTGGCCCAGCAGAAGATCGCCCTTCTTGTGGTCGGTGATTGAAAGGTGTTTTTCAAGCTCGGTAAATGCGCGTGGCTTGAGTGTGCGCAGCACAATATTGCGCGAAAGCTGGGTGCGGAGAAGGTCGCGCTGCGGATGGGAAATGAGTAGTGTCATGGCGGGTAATGTTCACTATTGACGGCAATCAAGGCGACTCTATTGTGGCATTTTTATCATGCGAACTCATAAAGCGAAAATCGCAAATTTTGCATCTTGATGTAAATCAACAAGTCA
>JANYFH010000289.1 GCA_025362705.1 Betaproteobacteria bacterium | reverse complement strand
CATCGTGGGTGTGGTGCAGGCATTGTTCGAACATGTGGAGCACATTTTTGTCGTTGATGATGCGTGTCCCGACGGTTCAGGGGAGTTCCTGCTGAAGGAACTGGGGGGTGCGGATCCGAGACTGACGGTCATACAACTGGACAAAAACGAGGGTGTCGGTGGCGCAGTGATGGCGGGATATCGTGCCGCGGCCGAACAGGGATTTGAGGTACTCGTGAAGGTTGATGGCGATGGACAGATGAACCCGGGCTTCATTCCGGCTCTGGTGGCTCCGCTGCTACTGGGGGACGCGGATTACGCCAAGGGCAACCGTTTTTTTGACCCCGATTCGCTGACCGGCATGCCATTGACCCGATTGCTGGGCAATGCCGGTCTATCGTTTTTGACCAAACTTTCTACCGGTTACTGGCACTTGATGGATCCGACCAATGGATTTACCGCTTTGCATGCGCATGTGTTGCCCTGGCTGCACCTGCAAAAGATCGAACGGCGCTACTTTTTTGAAACCGACATGCTGTTTCGTCTGGGGCTAGTGAATGCGGTGGTCGAGGACGTGCCTATGGCGGCAATATATGCTGACGAGACGAGTCACTTGAGCGTGACCTTCGCCGTGTTTGATTTCGCCGTAAAGCACATCGCCAGAATATTCAAGCGTTTGTTCTATACGTATTTTCTGCGTGGCTTCAGTCTGGGCTCGGTGTTTCTGATGGTGTCTTTACCCATGATCCTGTTTGGTGTGACGTTCGGACTACTGGAGTGGTACGGCAGCGTGCAGTCCGGCAAGCCGGCGACGGCGGGAACAATCATGTTGGCCGCTATGCCGACGTTGGTCGGCATTCAGCTATTGCTTTCATTTTTGAGCCTGGATATGTCACGGCCCGATGCCAGGCCTTTGTGGAGGCGCGTTGCACAAAAGTGACCGCGTACAGCTACTGCCCGTGTTGCTCCTCAATCCATTTGGTCACCAGCGGCCACAGCGCCGCCTCGCTTTGTGGCTTGAAAAATCCGAAGTGACCGATACGTTTTAAGCCGAACTGAGCAGGATCAAGCAACCGATAGTCTGGGGCACGTTTGGTGTACGCGGCGTGCATCATGAGAGAGCCAGCTTCAAGCAGCATTTCGTCATCCGAAGATGTCAGCGCGAGCACCGGAAATTCCGCACTGGCATAGGCTTCACGCGCACCGGGCTCGCCGCTGAGAATGTAATCCGGCGTGAGACACCAGCGCCGCCACTGGAACATCGCGCCCGCAGGAATATCGCCAATTACGCCGATGCGGGCGCCGGGGAAATAACCAAACAACGGGCACAACAGCGGGGCCATCACGTGCCACATGAGCGGTGCGGTGCGGCGCAGGTGCGGCGTAATGTGACGTCCCGAGCCGCTGCCAACTGACACATTGATGAGCCCCGCGAGACGTCTACGCGATGGCAGCAGCGGTGCGCTTTGCCCGCCGAAACTGTGGCCGACAGCAAATACTGGTGTGTCGGCGTGAGCATCTGCAGCGATGTTGACGACTGCATCGTAGTCGTGCAAAAACCAGTCAGTGAGATCAGCTTTCACTCCGCGCATGCTGCCCCTCAGCGATTCGCCGGTACCCCGATAGTCGAACGTCCAAACCGCATAACCTTCGGTAGCGAGGTGCCGCGCGAAGGGCACATAGAAAGATTGCGGCACAGCCATCGCGGGTGCGATGACAATGCTGGCCTTTGGCGAATTGACGGGGTCGAATCGATAACCGACAAATTCATGTCCGTCGCGCGCGATGTGCTTGATGGGCTTCATGTTGGGCACTATTTTGCCCTGATTCCACATAAATCAGCGGCGACAATTGTTTTGGACGCGACGGCAGAATTTGTGTTCTATGATACCCATCCAAACCACAACGGTACGGGAGGACTCATGATCGGCCACATTACACTCGGCACCAACGATTTCGCCGGGGCGGCTAAATTTTACGATGCGTTGCTTGGGGAGACTCGGTGCAAAACTCTTCATGGGCCAACTGCTTCCAGATCGGGTTGTGCGCTGGGGTGGCAACGGCGATGTTATCAGCACTTATTTCCCGTCTGACGGATGCATATTGTTGATTTCCGCGCACGGCCCCGCGCCCCGTACAATGTTGCTTCCGTTCCAATTGTCTCGATTTGCCGATCACGTCATAAATAGTCTGCCAACATGAATTCTGATAATCAACCCGATCCGACACTGGCGCCGCCTGCGCCGTTCAAGCCTGGCTTCAGTTCGTACTACGACTCAACAGTCGCGCAGGCTTTTTTTGAATCCAGCGGGCGGCGCGAAAAAATTGCGGCGGGCACGACGCTGTTCGTTGAAAACGAGAAATCGAGCAAGAAGGGCATCTTCTCCAAACCGATCAATGCCGAGCTCTTCGACAAGCCCGTCATTCACCGCATGTATCTGTTGACCGAAGGCGCAGTTGAACTGACAGCCAAAGGCAAGATGGTCGATATGGTTCGCGCAGGTGAAGTGTTCGGCGAGATGGCCGTCATCAGTGAAATTCCCGGTATTGCCACTCCCAGCACCCGCAGCGCCACGGCAACTGCGAAGACCGATTGCGTGGGCTTTTCCCTCGATGGCGTGGAGACCGAAACGGGGCTCAACAAGACCCCGGAATTCGCCCTGATGCTAATGAGTGTGATGTTTGAGCGCCTGCGATTTCTGGCTGCCAGGCTTGCCACGCGCGATGTAGCCAA
>JANYFH010000281.1 GCA_025362705.1 Betaproteobacteria bacterium | reverse complement strand
CAATCGCATTGCCTCCAGTCCGTTTTTGGCGATGCCGACGATGGCGAGTTCGGGCCACAGCGCCGAAAGGCGGTCGTTCAGGTAGTTTGCGAGGTGTTGTTCGTCATCTGCGATGATCGCGGTCAGGTTGGTGGTCATAATTGGTCGGAAGCTCCCTGGAGTTTTATTAATTTATGCTGTAAGGAATGACCAGCACGACGCGTGTGCCGCTCGGTTCATTTTCCTCAATCAAAACACTTCCCGCATTGCCGTAGAGCTTTCCGACTCGTTCACGCACGTTCTTCAAGCCGATGCCGTTTGAAGGCTTGTGGCCAAATCCCATTCCGGTGTCGATCACCGAGACGCGCAGTTGTTTGTTTGCAAGTTCAGCTTTGAGGTTGATGCTACCGCCTTCCACCTTCGGTTCAAGCCCGTGCTTTATCGCATTTTCGATCAGCGGTTGTAGCAGCATGGGGGGAATTGTCGCGCTGTGAAGTTCACCGGGTAGATCAATGCCAACCTGCAAACGATCACCCATCCGGATCTGCAGGATCGAGAGAAAACTTTTCATCATCTCGAATTCGCCCCCTAGCGTGGTGCGCTCCCCGCGCGTGGAGGCGAGTGTCGCGCGCAAATAAGCGATGAAATCTTCGAGCATGCGTTTGGCATTGTCTGGCTCGGAATGTATGAGGCTCGTTACGTTAGCCAGAGTGTTGAAAAGAAAATGCGGCTCGATCTGCGCTTGCAACGCGCGAAGGGTCGCTTCTGCTGCGGTGCGTTCAGCAGCTTCGGCGCGTTCGCGCTCTTCGGCAAGAGCAATTTGCGCGCTGAGTTCTTCGGCGCGGCGCTTCCATACCAGCGAAAGGATGAGCGAGATCACCAGCGAAATAACCAGGCTTGTAAAGACCTGTTCGCGTGTCCCGATCCAGCTCAGCATCCCCTTTCTTCCAGTAAAAAAGGCGAAGCCCCACATCGAACCCGTCACAATGGCTGTACCAAGAACCGTATAGAAAAACGTCTTGACGAAAAATGATTGCCGGTTGATGACCCGCATCATTGGCCCAAGTGCGGCAAATACAATCCAGAACGAAAAGCCAACGACGTTGGAGATCACCATGTATTCGCCGAAAATCTCTGCAAATTGAGCGAAGCCGATATTTCTGACAAACACGTATGTCAGTAACGTGAATCCGACCGCGAACATCAGATTGAAAATAAGCGTGTAGATCAGATTGCGCAAATAACTGCGCGGCCAGCGACGAAAAAAATTGATCGCTTCCAGCGGATGAAAATGATCAGCTTCGCTGTGCAGTTGCAACTGTTGTTCGGCTTTTTCGCGCGAGCGTTGTGGCATGGTGGCGGGCAGGTTCATCGCTGGGCTTTCAATATAGGTGAATACGTCCAACGATGCCAATCACACCGGCGCATTGTTCACGAATGGTTTTACTTCGGCCATGTCGGTGACAGATGAAGTGATGAATGACAGTGCGGTCATGATTTTCTCCGGTATGTGCTGGCTTGATCGCTGATCAAATCGTGGCGCCAGTCTAGAGAATCAACGACGCTGCCGATGCGCACTGCGACCGATGGTGTAAGCGGTGGCGCGAAATGCAGTGTGGTGGCGCGAACGGCGCGATGAATTCCGCGTTTACGCTAAAAAATGGGCCTAGCAAACCGCAGCACTGGTGCGGATTTTCAGGCATTTTGCCTTGGAAAGTCGCACCAGTGCTGGAGTTTGACCAAAAAACAGATTTTGCCTAACAGCTCGCAGGGCAAATTCCCTTCCGGGCAGATGACGCTGCCCCGTCACGTCACAGACATTACCTGGTGATGATGTCCCGATGCATAGGCGCCAGCACGGCCAGCAATTTGTTCTGGGCGCGGAACGGAACGTTGTTCTTGTCCATTGCAAACTGCAGTTGCTCGACCAGTGCGTTGAAGTTTTCGCGATTGATACCGAGGTTCGCGTGGATCGGTTTCATCTTCGCGCCCTTGTACTCGCAGGGCCCGTTGAGGATGTAGCAGAATTGATCGACCAGTTGTTCCTTGATGCGCGTCTTGTCGGCATTTTCAAAAGAGGCCTTGGTGCGCGGGTCTTTCAGCAGGTTGGCCATGAAGTCATCCATGATTTGTACCAGTCCAGCCTTCTCGCCGAACTCTTTATATATGCCTGCGTCATCGCCAAGCTTTGCGCCCTCCTGCGCGTGCACGCTGGAGGTCAGCATGGCACCGCCGAAGACGATACCGAGCGCCGTAAAAATAAATCCTAATTTGTGTCGCATTTTTTTCTCCGATAAATGAATTAGAAGCCAACCTGAAGGGACAGGTATGTGCCTTTTTGTTTGTCCTTGATGACGATGTTGCCCAGATCGGCATAAGCCAATGTGACCGAAACGTTTTTGGTCGGTGCCCAAGCAATGAAGATGTCGTACCAGTTGTCTTCCTTGAACGGCAGGTGGTCCGGTTTTTGGCGGAATTCCGCGCCTATGGCCAGGTCTTTGCGCAATAGCCACGCAGCCGATCCTTCGAATACCGCGTCGTATTTGTCGCGTGCGTTGGTGCCGAAGCCGAGGATGCCGGTCTGATTGGCCTTGGTGAAACGCACAGTGCCGTTGAGCAATACGCTTTGCGCCAGAAAGAGCTTGGTAGCGGACACGTAGTAGTCGGTGCCCTTGTCGTTCTTGATTCCTAACGCGTGCAGCAAATCGCCACGATCATTTTCCTTGCGCTGAAAGCCCACTGCGATTTGCGGCAGCCATGAATCCTGTTCGAGCACGGCGTCGCCCGCAACTTTGACTTTGGCACCGTAGACTTTCTGCGTGAACTTGTAACCATTGCCGAGCCCGAGCAGACCGCCAACTTGGCGGGTATCAAATTTCTGCTGAGCAAATGACAGCTCCGCGCGATCATAAATGCCGATCAATGCACCGCTGGTGCGAAGCTCATAATCTTTTGAGCGCACATTGGTAACGAATGCGTTGGCGCCGATCTGATCCCTGGTGCCATAGCCGCCGATTACCGCCCAGGGCGTCAATCCGCCGCCAGCCGATCCTTCGATGTTGGTGATGCCCCCGGTCAATAGCAGCTTGCTGCTGGTGGTGAAATCGTTTGATTGCGCGTGGACAGTGACCGGCATCGTTCCGCCGACCAGCACTGCGGTAAGTGCGATGGCGCGAACCGATTGTGCGCGACCGTAAAACTTCTGCATGGGGTTTCCTTTTAGAGGTGGTGATAAGAAAAACTGCTGGGTACGCCGACCTTACGCAGGCTTCGGAAACGCGGATTCAGGTAATAGTTATAGTGGCGGCGAATTTTGTGAACTGGTTCACAATTTGGCGAAAGTAAATGCAAAACCGGCGGGAATGATGCTGGTCTTTGCACGCGAAAGCCCTTGCCAGTTGCTGTCCATGCGCACTGGAATGCGGCTACAATTACCGCTAAGAATCAATTTGCGGGCGTCGTATAATGGTAATACCCTAGCTTCCCAAGCTAGAGCCGACGGTTCGATTCCGTTCGCCCGCTCCAAATTTAAAAGGCCCGCAAATTTGCGGGCCTTTTGTTTTACTGCATGCAGCGCGACGCTACGCGAGATCGTTCACGAGTGCCGTTCGCGTTTCGTTATTCACCCCCAGCGTGGCGGAGTACTGTGCGTGGTCTACACCCATCGCGAGTGAAACGCCGTACCTTAGTGCCGCCGCCATTTCTTCGGTGAGCTCAAAACGCAGAAAGTGCACCGCTGATGTCTTGGTTTCATTTTCGCGTTGCAGGTCTTCATCGGCGATTGCGTATATTTTTTTGCTGCCCTCTACCTGAATCCAGGTCTTGTCTTCAATGCCTTTAAGTTTGGTGAGTGCGATACGGCGCTCGGCCTCATCGACGTACTCGATCAACATGGTCGCCTTGAAATTTCGTCCATCCGGTACGAGGGGCGTGTAGGCATCGAGTTCGTCCTGGATGCCAGCCGCTTCAAATGTTTTTTCCACCAGCAATACTTCCTGGATCTGATAGCGAATTGTCATTTCGTCCTCGAACAGCAGCGTCACGTGCTCGCCGAGATGCACTGTGCGCAGACGCTTGTGTGCGATTGCGTTGGCGCGAAATTCCTTGCGGGCCGCCGCATATTTTTCGAGGGACATCAGGCTGTCGCGGGTAATTTTTTTCATCGAGGTTATCTGCATTGGATATTTTTCAGTCGGGTAATCCGTAGGCCTTGCGTACCAGGGTAATCGGATGGGCAAGTTGCGCTTTGTGGACAGGTGGGTCAGTCTTTAGCAGCGCGATGCCTTCTTCGATGTGATGTGCAGCGAGCTGGCAATCGGAGCTGATGTAATCAGGCGCTACTTCTGACATCTGCCGAAAAACGGGCTTGCCGATTTTCAACGCAATTTCGTGGAACTCTTTTTTGACACCCCATGTGCCCGCGTGGCCTGAACAGCGTTCAACGGTGGTGACCTTTGTGTCAGGAACCATCTCAAGCATTTCGCGGGTCTTTTGCCCAACGTTCTGCACGCGAGAATGGCAAGGGACGTGATAAGACACATGCCCGAGCTTTGTTTGAAAATCCTTCTTCAGCAATCCATCTTTTTCGCGTGCGACCAGATATTCAAATGGATCCATCATCGCTGCTTTCACCGATTGCACGTCAGCGTCGTCTGGAAACATCAGCGGCAATTCCTGTTTGAACATCAGTGTGCAGGACGGAATTGGTGTGATGATCGTGTAACCTTCCTTGGCGAGTTTGGCCAGCGGCGAAATATTTTTTTCTTTAAGCAGCGCAACCGATTCGAGATCACCCAGTTCAAGTTTTGGCATTCCGCAACAAGCCTCTTTTTCGACGATCACGTAGGCAATGTCGTTGTGGTCGAGGATCCTGATGAGATCAAAACCTATTCCCGGCTCGTTGTAATTTACATAGCAGGTCGAAAATATGGCGACTTTGCCTTTGCTGCGCTTGCCGTCCACCGGCAATGTGGTTTTGCTGGCCGGCGCATTTTTGCGAAAGGTCTTGCTGGAGAATTCCGGTAGCCAG
>JANYFH010000280.1 GCA_025362705.1 Betaproteobacteria bacterium | reverse complement strand
CGCGGCGCCCGCACGCACAACCTGAAGAACGTCGACCTCGACATCCCGCGCAACAAGCTCGTGGTCATCACCGGGCTATCATTCGCCACATCATGTCGTCAGAAATTGACATGAGCTTCCCAAACATCTCGCCTGGTTTGTCGGTAATCCCGACATAGTTGTTTTTGGACTTGGACATTTTTTCAACGCCATCGAGCCCTTCGAGCAAAGGCATCGTCAAAATGCACTGCGGTTCCTGGCCGTATTGTTTCTGCAACTCGCGCCCGACCAGCAAATTAAATTTCTGATCAGTGCCGCCAAGTTCCACATCCGCCTTGAGCGCAACCGAGTCATAGCCCTGCATCAAAGGATAAAGAAACTCGTGCACAGAAATTGGGGTCTTGCCTTCAAACCGTTTGGTGAAATCGTCTCGCTCCAGCATCCGCGCAACCGTCCAGCGCGATGCGAGCTGAATCATGCCACGAGCACCTAAGGGATCGCACCACTCAGAGTTGTAGCGGATTTCGGTCCTTGAAGCATCAAGCACCAGACTCGCCTGTGCAAAATAGGTTTTGGCATTCGCTTCGATTTGTTCGCGCGTCAGCGGCGGCCGCGTCGCGTTGCGACCGCTAGGGTCGCCGATCATCGACGTAAAATCGCCGATCAAATAAATAACGGTGTGTCCCAAATCCTGAAATTGGCGCATTTTATTCAACACCACCGTGTGCCCCAGATGCAAATCCGGGGCCGTGGGGTCAAGGCCGAACTTGATGCGCAGCTTGCGACCGCTCTCCAGTTTTTTTCGCATCTCGGCATCGACAATCAGTTCGTCGGCACCGCGTTTGATTATTGCCAATGCGGCATCGATTTCAGTTGAGACAGTCATGTGGTTATAGGTAAATGGTGGACGGGATGAAAATCGGGGGTGACGATTCACGGGTTATTCTGATATTCTTCAAAGCCCTGCGGTTTGGCAACGAACCGAAAGACGAATATTTTTCAGGACAACATGACATTCGCCGAATCTAAAATAGTAGCGCAAAAGGCACTCGTCCGGCTATGGCACTTCCTTCCGAAGCGCACCTTGATCGCCGTGTCGGTACTATTTGCGTTGCCGGTTTTCGGCGTGCTGACAGCCTTTGGCGTCGCCACCGACACCCAGCTCGATAAAATCGAGCGGCATGAAATGGTTGCAATGCTCAGCATTCCCGCGTTCGAACAAAGCGCGCCGCAAAATGAGCAATTCCGAACCAGCGAACGCGTACAGCGCGGCGATACCGTCGCCTCATTGTTACAGCGCCTGAATGTTGATGATCCCGCCGCCTTCGCATTCCTGCGCACTGAGCCCGCGGCCAAAGCCATCTTCCAGCTTCGCCCTAATCGCACCCTGCAAGCGACGACAAATGGAGAAGGCAAGCTGTTGTCGCTCAATTATTTGTACAGCCCGGAAGAATACCTGCACGTAACAAGGCAAGACAACGGCGTGGGCAATGGTGCTAACTTCAGTGCTGAAAAAATGAAAATTGTCCCGACTGCCCAATCAGTTCGCAGATCCGGCGTCATTCGTTCTTCGCTCTATGGTGCTACCGATGATGCCGACATTCCTGACGCCGTTGCAAATCAAATCGCACGCATCTTCTCCACCGATATCGATTTTCACGTTGACTTGCGTAAAGGTGACCGGTTTTCTGTCGTCTATGAAATGCTGCATCAGGATGGTGAATCATTGGGCGCGGGGCGTGTGCTTTCAGCCGAATTCACCAACAACGGCAAAACTTTCGAAGCGTTTCTTTTCACCGATGCGGATGGACAAGACGGCTACTATTCGGTCGATGGCCAAAATCGCGCAAAATCGTTTCTGCGTTCGCCGCTGGCATTTTCGCGCGTGTCGTCAGGTTTTGGCGGGCGTTTCCATCCTTTATTGAAGAACTGGCGTCAACATACCGGGGTCGATTTTGCTGCGCCTAAGGGTACCCCAGCTTGGGCCACTGCAGATGGCGTAGTGGAATTTGCGGGCGTAAAAGGCGGCTATGGCAACGTCATTGAAGTCCGCCACTACGGCGGCACTACCACGCTTTACGCACATTTGTCCGCCTTTGCTTCGGGCGCCCGCAAGGGAATGCGCGTAAGCCAGGGTCAAACGATCGGCTACGTCGGCGCGACCGGATGGGCGACAGGTCCGCATCTGCACTACGAGTTCAAGATATCCGGGCAACACCAGAACCCGATGCGAGTCGCGTTACCCAAAGCCGAGCCGCTCGCACAAAAATACATCGCAGCGTTCAAGCAATCGGCGCAAGCACAGAGCGCACAGCTCGCGTTGCTGCGCGACACCAGCTTCGGCAAGTTTGAATAAAAAAGAATCGCTTTATTTGGGCGTGATGTCGGGCACCAGTACCGATGGTGCCGACGTAATTCTTGCTGATTTTTCAAACCCTGTTCCACACGTAATCGGTTTCCA
>JANYFH010000248.1 GCA_025362705.1 Betaproteobacteria bacterium | reverse complement strand
CTGCCGAAATTGGCTTCCGTGTTCCTGGCAGGTTTGCTTTTTGCCAGTGCTGCGCAGGCAACTGATTTGCCTGCCGGCACCGCGCCCGAGAAATTGGGGACGGTACGATTCCCGATCTCCTGCAACGACGCGGCGCAGTCGCATTTCACCCGTGCGGTGGCACTGCTGCATTCCTTCTACTGGCCGGAGACGCGCAAGGCGCTTGCTGAGGCAGCGAAGGCAGATCCCAACTGCGCCATGTTGCATTGGGCGCACGCGATGGCGTCGATGGGCAACCCTTACGCCTGGCCGCTCACTGGCAAGGAACTTCGTGCAGGTATGGAATCGGTGGAAAAAGCCCGCCAACTTGGACCCAAGACGGAACGCGAACTCGACTATGTTGCCAGCGTCGAATATTTTTTCAAGGACGCTGAAAAAATCCCCGCGCAAACGCGCCAGCTCGCTTATGAGCTGTCCATGTCCAAGCTGGCGAGCAAGTATCCGGACGATATTGAAGCGCAAATATTTCACGCTCTGGTACTGTCAGCCAACTTTGATCCCAACGACAAGACCTACCGCAATCAATTGCGGGCTGCGCAAATACTCGAAGGCGTTCTCGCCGCGAAGCCAGACCACCCCGGCGTCTCGCACTACCTGATTCATTGTTACGATTCGCCGCCGCTGGCGCTGCGCGGTTTGCCTTCGGCCTATCGTTATCGTGACATCGCACCCTCTGCACCGCACGCGTTGCACATGCCTTCGCATATCTTCACGCGTCTGGGCATGTGGGACGATTCCATCGCCGCCAACACCGCCGTGCTCAATATCACCCGCGAACACGCTAGCAAGTTGCACTCGTGGGACTACATGGGCTACGCTTACTTGCAAAAAGCGCAGGACGAAGATGCGAAACGCGTGCTCGGTGAAATCCAGGCGCTGCGCAAGATCGACGGTGAAAATTTTGCCGCCGCCTATGCCCTCGCGGCGATTCCCTCCCGCATGGCACTGGAGAGACAACGCTGGTCGGAAGCGGCAGCGCTGAAACTGCCGATATCCGAATTCGATTTTGGCTGGCAGCAATTCCCGCATGCCGAAGCGATCATCGTGTATGCACGCGCCCTCGGTGCCGCGCGCCTCGGCAAAGTGGCGGCTGCGAAAAAAGATGGCGCGCGACTGGCTGCCCTGAAATCGACGATGCTCGAGGGCAAGCAATATTACTGGGCGGATCAGGCGGATATTCAAATCCAGACGGTCAACGCCTGGATCGCCCGTGCAGGCGGCAGGAACAAAGAGGCGTTGCGGCTATTGCGCGAAGCAGCCGATCATGAAGACGGCACCGAGAAAAGTGCGGTCACACCCGGCCCTATCATTCCGGTGCGCGAACAGCTTGGCGATATGCTCATACTCATGAAACAACCGCGCCTGGCACTGGCTGAGTACGAGCGCGCCATCATCAAGGAGCCGAATCGTTTCAGAAGTCTCTATGCTGCTGCGCGCGCTGCGGAAGCGATCAAGGATACGGGCGCCGCACAAAAATACTATGAACAATTACTGGCCAGCGCGAACAACCCGCAAGGTGCGCGCGCTGAAACACAACATGCGAAGCAATATCTTGCGCGGCGCTGAGGTCTTCTGCGGATAAGTTTTTTGCGTTACGAGTTTTCGGGCGGCGCCTTTAACGCCAACGCCAAATCGTAAATCTTGTTCTTCTTTTCGCCTGTCAATTTCACCGCCAGCGCCACTGCCTGCTTCAATGGCAGTTCAGAGCACAATATAGCCAAGGTCCGCTCCAGTTCTTGATCCTGGGCCACTTTGCCTTCAAGAGCCTCACCAGTGCTAGTGTTTGCTACTATCACCACAAATTCACCGCGAATATTGTTTGCGTCACTTTCCAGCCACGCAACGGCATCGCGCAGTTTCACGCGGTGAATGTTTTCAAATTTCTTGGTGACTTCGCGCGCGAGAATAATTTCGCGCTCCTCACCAAATGCATCCAGCAATGCTGCGACCATTTCAACGATGCGGTGTGGCGTTTCGTAAAACACCAACGCATGGCGGCAGGATTTCCAGCCTTCGAGTGCGCGTTTGCGATCCCCCGCCCCCGACGGCAGAAAACCTGCAAACGTGAAGTCATGCTCACCCTCACCGCTGGCAGAAAGCGCGGCAATCACGGCCGACGCACCGGGGATCGGGATCACCTTGAAACCCGCCACACGCACGGCGTTCACCACCACGGCACCGGGGTCCGATACAGCGGGCGTGCCTGCATCGGTAACCAGCGCAACCGATTGCCCCTGCTGTAGCAAATTGATGATGCCGTCAGCGGCGTTGCGTTCGTTGTGTTCGTGCACAGCAATCACGCGATTTTGAATGGCGAAATGATTGAGCAAAATTCTGGTGACGCGCGTGTCCTCGCAGGCGATCACGTTTGCCGATTTCAATGTCTCAATGGCACGCAGCGTGATGTCGCCAAGATTACCGATCGGCGTGGCCACCACATATAATGCATTTTCGAGTGAATGTTCGATTTCGGAAGTCACAACTTTTTCACTTTTCTCGCGCGATGCGAATACTTTCATTTTCTGAAAAATTTTCTGTGCGCTTAGGCCTGATCGTCGTTGCGACTGCAACTTCGGCATTGTCGGTGTATGCGCAGCAACGCGCAAGCATACCGGAGCCTGCGAAAGCAGTGGCTACGCCGCTGGCAGCACCTGTGACTGTAGCAAAGACACCGAACCAGCCGGTTCCACACATCGCCCTGCTGGTACCGCTTGCCTCCAAAACATTCGGCAAGGTAGCCGATGCAGTGAAGCTTGGATTCGTTGCCGGCGCCGAGGCGGATGGAAAAAACGCGCCGCCCTACCGTATCTACGCGACCGACGATGAAGGCGCCTCTCTTGCCGTGCAGGTGCGCAGAGCTGTCGCCGAAGGCGCGATTGCAGTCATCGGCGGCGTGACGCGCGACGGCGCAAACATGATCGTCCGCGAGTCACGATTGCTGCCCACGCTGGCACTGAATGCACCAATCATTTCCAGCGACAACGAACTTCCCGACCGGTTTTTCTATATTTCGCTCAACCTCGACATTGAGGCTCGGCTGATGGCGCGAATGATCTCGGGCGAAGGGCTTCACAGTATCGCGATGGTCGTCGCCAACAACCCGCTCGCAAAACGTATTCGGGATAGTTTTGAAACTGAGTGGTTGCGTCTCGGTGGTGAAGTCGCCACGCGCATTTCGTTTGGCAGCGATCCGAACGACGCGACGCGCGTTGCCACCGCGATGGAAAAAATCGGTGCCAAGGCAGAAGCCGTATTTCTCGCCGCCGATCCAGCGGCTGCACGTTTTATCCGACCCTATCTGCCGACGGGCATGCCGGTATTCGCCACCTCGCATACGGTGGATCCGCGTGCGGAAGCCGTCGCCAATCTTGACCTCGATAGTGTCCGCTTCCTTGAGATGCCCTGGTTCGCCGAACAGGACCATCCTGCTGTGATGGCTTACGCAAAATCGGCGCAATCGTTGCCGGTGGAATACGAGCGCCTTTATGCGCTCGGTATTGACGCCTGGCGTCTTGGCCAGTTGATTGTCAAAACAGAAAATGCGCGCAACCTGCCACCACTCGATGGCGTCACCGGTCGCATCACGCTCGACGGACATCAGCTCACGCGTACGTTATCCTCGGTGGAAGTCCGCGATGGCAGGTCGCAGTTGTACCGTCGCAGCGAATGACACTGGCGCAACTTTTCAGTCCAAAAAAAAACGGTGACGACGCCGAGCGGATCGCCGAGCGCTTTCTGACCAAGCGCGGCCTTGAATTGGTGGCACGAAATTATCGTTGCCGCTACGGCGAAATTGATCTCATCATGCGGCAGGCGGAAACACTCGTATTCGTTGAAGTGAAGCTGCGTAAAACCACCTCGGGCAAAGTGGATTTTGGCGGGGCCCTGGCAAGCATTACGGCGTCGAAACAGGCGAAACTTATTGCGACAGCACAGCATTATCTGGCTGGCAAGAAGCATCCTCCGCCATGTCGCTTCGATGCGGTACTGTTGAACGGATTGAATATCAACGATGTCGAATGGCTGACGAATGCGTTTGAAGCGTAAAATTTACTCATGATAAATATCGAAAAGCGTATCACTCAACATTTTCAGGACAGCATCGATACCAAACTGCGGGTCGGATCTGTACTCACGCCACACATCGCGGCGGCATCACACGCGATGGTCGACTGCCTCAAAAAAGGCGGCAAGATTCTTAGCTGCGGAAACGGCGGTTCAGCCGCCGATTCGCAACACTTTGCAGCAGAACTGGTGGGACGCTTTGAGCGCGAGCGCCAGGAACTCGCTGCAATCGCACTCACCACCGACAGTTCAATACTCACGGCGGTCGCCAACGATTATTCGTTCGACGAAATTTTTTCCAAGCAAGTACGCGCACTCGGCAAGACGGGCGACATCCTGTTTGCCATCTCCACCAGCGGCAATTCAAAAAATGTCGTCGCTGCCATCGAAGCGGCGCACTTGAAGGGCATGCGTGTCGTCGGCATGACCGGACGTAACGGCGGCAAGATCGCCAGCCTGATGCAGCCGGGCGATGTCCTGCTCAACGTCGATTCGCAGGTCACCACGCGCATTCAGGAAGTACACCTTTTAACCTTGCATTGCCTTTGCGATGCCATCGATAACCTTATGTTCGGAGAAATATGATGCAACCACAGATGAAATTTTTTGCAATGCTGTTTGTTTCAGCTTCCACATTGGTGCTGCAAGGCTGCTTCCCCCTCGTCGCTACCGGCATCGGTGCTACTGTGCTGATGGTCGATGATCGCCGTTCAACCGGCATATATGTCGAAGACGAAAACATCGAATGGAAAGCACGTGGCCGACTCATCGAGCGCTTCAAGGACGCGCATGTCAATGTCACCAGCTTTAACCTGAACGTGCTTGTCACTGGAGAGGTTTCCAGCGAACAGATGAAGCAGGAAGTCGGCGACGCGATTCGCAGTATTCCCAGCGTAAAAAATGTGACCAATGAACTTACCGTCGGTGGCAACACCGCGCTCACCGCACGCACCAACGACACCTTCATCACCACCAACGTCAAAACGCGCTTCATCAACAATGGCAAGTTTTCCATCAACCACGTCAAGGTGGTGACAGAAGCGGGAACTGCGTATTTGATGGGCATCGTGACTCGCGAGGAGGGTGACGCTGCCATTGAACTGGCGCGCAACACCAGCGGGGTTTCGCGTGTAGTGAAAGTCTTTGAGTACATCGAACAGCCGACGAAACGCTAACGCAAAAA
>JANYFH010000235.1 GCA_025362705.1 Betaproteobacteria bacterium | reverse complement strand
CGAACACGGCAAGACGCTGCCCGATGCCTTGGGAGAAGTGGCGCGCGGCATCGAGATGGTTGAATTCGCGACCGGCATTCCGCAGTTGCTCAAGGGTGAATTCACCGACCAGATCGCGCGCGGCATGGACGCATGGTCGATGCGCCAGCCGCTGGGTGTTGTGGCGGGAATCACCCCGTTCAATTTTCCGGCGATGGTGCCGATGTGGATGTACCCGTTGGCCATCGCCTGCGGCAATACCTTTGTGCTGAAACCATCAGAACGCGATCCTTCGGCGAGCCTGCTGTCTGCGCAATGGCTGAAAGAAGCGGGCCTGCCCGATGGCGTATTTAATGTCGTGCAAGGTGACAAGACCGTGGTCGATGCAATTCTCGAACACCCGCAGATTCAGGCGGTGAGCTTCGTTGGTTCAACCAACGTGGCCGAATACATTTATCGCACCGGCACGGCGCACGGCAAGCGCGTGCAGGCTCTCGGTGGCGCGAAAAATCACATGGTGGTGATGCCCGATGCCGATCTCGATCAGGCAGCGGATGCATTGATTGGCGCGGCCTACGGCTCAGCAGGCGAGCGCTGCATGGCGATCTCGGTGGCAGTTGCAGTCGGCGATGTCGGCGACAAATTGGTCGCAGCGCTGGCACCGAAAGTCGCTGCACTGAAAATCGGCGAAGGTCATCAGGACGGTGCTGAAATGGGACCTATCATCACGGCACAATCGAAGCAGCGCATCGAAAGTTTGATCGGCAAAGGTGTGGAGCAAGGCGCCAAAGCTGTGGTCGATGGCCGCAATTGTCGTGTGCCCGGATTTGAAAATGGCTTCTTCGTTGGTGGCACACTGCTCGATCATGTACGGCCCGATATGATTGTGTACAAGGAGGAAATCTTCGGCCCGGTGTTGTGCCTGGTGCGTGTTCCCGATCTTGCGGGTGCGGTGCAGCTCATCAATAGTCATGAATACGGCAATGGCGTGGCGGTGTACACGCGCGACGGCGGTGTGGCGCGTGAATTTGTGCGCAACATTCAGGTGGGTATGGTCGGCGTGAATGTGCCGCTGCCGGTGCCGATGGCGTTCAACAGTTTTGGCGGCTGGAAGCGCAGCCTGTTTGGCGACCACCACGCATATGGTCCTGAGGCGGTGCGTTTTTATACGCGGCACAAGGCGGTAATGCAGCGTTGGCCGGATAGCGTGTCGAAGGGTCCGGAGTTTGCGTTTCCGCAGCTAGGATAAAGGCACTCCCTCGCCCCGGACACGGGGAGAGGGTTGGGGTGAGGGGCGCCTGCTAACAGGCCGCGTTCGAGAATCGATCATCCCACCCTCACCCCAGCCCTCTCCCGCCCGGCGGGAGAGGGAGTTAAAAGCATACTTCCACAACTGAGGTAATCTTTCACATCAACAAGCAGCTACTCTCACAAAAGCATCCAAAAGAAGGAAGCACGCATGAGCAGTTCACTGATTAACGAAGACCTGCGCCCCACTGCCGAAGCACAACGCACGTGGCGCTGGTATCACTTCACGGCACTGTGGATCGGCATGGTGATGTGCATTCCCGCATACACGCTCGCGGCAAGCCTGATCGAAAGTGGCATGTCGTGGTGGCAGGCGGTGGGCACCGTTTTTCTCGGCAACGCAATCGTTCTGGTGCCGATGCTCCTGATCGGCCACGCTGGCGCCAAGTACGGCATTCCTTATGCGGTACTGGCGCGTGCATCCTTCGGCACTATCGGTGCGCGCCTTCCCGCGCTGCTGCGTGCGCTGGTAGCCTGCGGCTGGTACGGCATCCAGACCTGGTTCGGCGGCATGATGATTCACACGCTGATCGGTGCCTTGACAGGTACGCCGCTTGCGGGGGACAAACTGCCGGTATTGGGCATCACGTTCAGTCAACTGGTTTGCTTTCTGGCCTTCTGGGCGATCCAGTTTTACTACGTCATCCACGGTATCGATTCGATCAGGAAGCTCGAGACCTATACCGCCCCGTTCAAAATCGTCATCTGCTTTTTGCTGCTGTGGTGGGCTTACTCCAAAGCAGGCGGCTTCGGGCCAATCATCGACCAGCCTTCGCAATTTGTCGAAGGTGGAAAAAAGGCGGGACAGTTCAGCGCCGTGTTCTGGCCTTCATTGACGGCCATGGTTGGATTCTGGGCAACACTCGCGCTCAACATTCCTGACTTCACACGCTTTGCCAAATCGCAACGGGATCAGTTGATCGGCCAGGGTATCGGCCTGCCGGTGCCGATGGGGCTGCTGGCGATGATGGCTGTATTCGTCACCTCGGCGACGGTGGTGATTTACGGCAAAGCGATCTGGGATCCGGTCGATCTTTCAAGCCGCATGCAGGGCGCTGCCGTGCTGATCGCACTGCTCATTTTGTTGATCGACACAGTCAGCGTAAACCTTGCTGCCAATCTGGTCGGCCCGGCCTATGATTTTTCCGCGCTTAACCCGCGCCGCATTTCGTACAAAATCGGCGGCTGCATTACCGCCGGTATTGCCATCGTGATGATGCCCTGGAAAGTTCTCGAATCAACTCAGGGTTACATCTTCACGTGGCTGATCGGCTACTCCGCCCTGCTCGGTCCGGTGGCGGGTATCCTGATCGTTGATTACTATCTTGTTCGTCGTACCGAGTTGGCTGTCGATGACCTCTACAAGGAGGACGGACAATATACCTACAGCGCAGGATGGAACTGGGTGGCGGTGACTGCGTTCGTACTAGGTGTGCTGCCGAATGTGCCGGGTTTTTTGAATACCGCATTTCCACAGAGTTTTCCTGATGTGGGCGGATTTTTCAAGGGTGTGTATACCTACGCGTGGTTCGTTGGCGTCGCCATCGCTGCAGTGATTTATCGCATTGGCATGAATGGAAAAATGAAATGACTGGAGTCGTAGAAACATGACAACCTCACTACTCATACGCGGTGGCACAGTCGTTAACGCCGACCGCGAATTCAAAGCTGATGTCCTTTGCGTAGATGGCCTCGTCGCAGCCGTCGGCGACGATGCAGCGAAGAATGCCCCTGCTGGCGCGCAGACCCTTGATGCTTCAGGCCAATACATTCTTCCCGGCGGCATCGACCCGCACACGCATATGCAATTGCCCTTCATGGGCACGGTAACAGCCGACGATTTCTTCACTGGTACTGCGGCGGGTCTGGCGGGCGGTACCACCAGCATCATCGATTTCGTCATCCCCAATCCGCAGCAGTCCTTGATGGAAGCGTTCCGCACCTGGCGCGGCTGGGCGGAAAAATCGGCCGCCGACTATGGCTTTCACGTCGCCGTGACGTGGTGGAGCGATTCGGTGCATAGCGACATGGGTTTACTGGTGAAAGAAGGTGTCAACAGCTTCAAGCATTTCATGGCTTATAAAAACGCCATCATGTGCGACGACGAAACACTGGTGAATAGCTTCAAGCGCGCGCTGGAGTTGGGTGCCATGCCCACGGTGCACGCTGAAAACGGCGAGCTGGTGTATCTGTTGCAGGCTGAAATCGCAAAGATGGGTATAACCGGTCCTGAAGGCCATCCGCTATCGCGCCCGCCGATGGTCGAGGGCGAGGCGGCCAATCGCGCCATTGCCATTGCCGATGTTCTCGGCGTACCGGTGTACATCGTGCATGTGTCGTGCATCGAATCAGCCGAAGCCATCGCCCGTGCCCGCGCGCGTGGACAGCGCGTGTATGGCGAAGTACTGGCAGGCCACTTGCTGATCGACGACAGCGTTTATCGTCATCCCGATTTCGCGCACGCCGCCGCGTATGTGATGAGTCCACCATTCCGTCCCAAGATTCATCAGGAAGCACTGTGGCGTGGTCTGCAATCCGGACAGTTGCATACGACCGCGACTGACCACTGCACCTTCTGCGCGGGGCAAAAGGCGGCAGGCAAAGATGATTTCTCAAAAATCCCGAATGGCTGCGGCGGCATCGAAGAACGGATGGCGTTGATTTGGAATGCTGGTGTAAATACTGGCCGCCTCACGCCCAGCGAATTCGTTGCCATCACCGCGGCCAATGCAGCCAGGCTATTCAATATCTATCCGCAAAAAGGCTCGATCAGTGTTGGCGCCGACGCCGACCTTGTGTTGTGGGATCCGCAAGGCACCAAGACAATTTCAGCCAAGACACAGCACAGCAAAGTGGACTTCAATATTTTCGAAGGCCGCAAGGTGCGCGGTATTCCCAGTCACACCGTGAGCCAG
>JANYFH010000210.1 GCA_025362705.1 Betaproteobacteria bacterium | reverse complement strand
CGTGCGGTTGCGATTGGCGCGACGTGATCCGGCGGGAACGCTGTGGGGTCGATCTGCTGCACGATGTGTCCCGCCGCACCGATATTGCGAATCTGATATTTCTGGTTCAGTACATTGATGTTTGCCGATACCACGCCGTTTTCTTCCGCCATCACCACACTGCTGGCTGTCACGCCCGGCACCGTGCCGATGTAGGCGATACCGTTACTGCCAAAGCGTTCGGTGCGGGTGAATTGCACCAGCAAGGCGGCATCATCGAAAGCGCTGATGCGGATGGTTGGTGATTGATTTGCGGCGATGGCTGCGCGCATTTTTTGCAGCGCTGACAAATCGAGTGTCAGTGGGCGGCTGCGGATGATTTCTCGCGATGCTTCAACGGTATTTGCAGCGGCGGCAGACTTGGCAGGTGCGGCAAGCACAAAATCCGGGATGTTGCCGTCGATGGTCGCCACCGCGCCGCGCGCGCACAAGGGAAGGGCGCAAAGTACGATTGCCGCGATGAATCGCCGGAGCTGTTTTCGGATGAGAAAAATTTGCATGAAATATTATAGTTGCCTGCGTCACAAAAATGACGGGCGCGATTGCGCAATCAGGGGTGTGTTATCGCCAATTCTGTGTCAGTGCGCTCCTACGCCCACCGCATCGCGTAGGATAAAATGCAGCCATGTCCACCATCGCCCCCGCAACTGACTCACTCAAATCCGACGTCACCATCATTTCACTCGTCGGTTTCGCGCACGCGACCTCGCATTTTTTCCACTTGATGCTGCCACCGCTGTTTCCGTGGTTCATGACCGAATTCAGTCTTGGTTACGCTGAAGTGGGATTGTTGATGACAATGTTTTTTGTCATATCGAGCATTGGTCAGGCCATTGCCGGCATCTGGGTGGATCGCTTTGGCGCGCATCGTGTGTTGTGCGTCGGTGTCGGCTTGCTGACGGTGTCCGGCGTACTGGTGTCGATCGCACCGAATTTCTTCGGGCTGATGGCTGCTGCTGCGGTTGCGGGCATGGGGAACAGCGTATTTCACCCGGCCGATTTTGCATTGATGAACCGCCGTGTTTCAGCGGCGCGTCTGGGCCATGCGTTTTCGACGCACGGAATTGCCGGTAACGTTGGCTGGGCAGTGAGTACGATCGTGATGCTGGCATTGGCGACGGCATTTGGCTGGCGCGCGGCGGGCCTCGGTGCGGCGCTATTCGGCGCTGCCTCGCTTACCTTGCTGATCTGGAAGCGCGATTTGCTGCGCTATGAATTGGCATCGACTGTGAAAAACATCGGGCGCGCAGCTACCGATTCTCCACCAGTGCGCCAGGGCACATGGGCATTTCTGCGTACTTCACTGGTCTGGTTTGCGTTCGCATTTTTTTTCTTTTCCACCTTTGGTTTCGGTGCGCTGCAGAATTTTGCACCTTCGTTGTTGCGCGATCTTTATGGCCTGTCGATTACGGCGGCGACGTCGGCGCTAACGATCTATCTCATCGGCAGTTCATTTGGGTTGGTGTGGGGCGGTTTTCTTGCCAAACCGGGCAACCAGCATGAACGTTACGTCGCAGCAGCATTGGCCAGTGGCGCGGTGTTTGCGCTGCTGCTCTCGTCCGGCACGATGCCCACCTGGTCGGTATTGCCATTCATGGCGGCAATGGGTTTTGGCATCGGCATTTCCGGGCCCTCGCGTGATTTGCTGGTGCGCACCGCTACCAAGGCGCGGCTCGGTGAGGCGGCATTTGGCCGCGTCTACGGCATGGTTTATTCGGGGTTGGACGTTGGGCTCGCGTTGTCGCCGATTGCGTTTGGTTTGCTGCTCGATAATCACCTGCCGAAGCTGGTGTTTGTGGGAATCGCGATCACGCTGGTGATGGCGATTGTTGCCGCGTGGGCGCTGGGACGGCTGGTGTTGGCGCATGCGCCGGGTTCTTCCGAAAAGGCAAAACTCTCGGGAACCTCTGATTAAGTCGCTTTCGAAAAGATTGTGTTGAGATTGGGGTATATGCAAGGCGTGCGACGAAGGTGCGTTGCTTAAGCTACCGCACGAGGAGTGCAACG
>JANYFH010000197.1 GCA_025362705.1 Betaproteobacteria bacterium | reverse complement strand
CTGTATTTACCAACGAAACGTGATCCGCAATACTCCTCTCCCCGGAGTGGCAACTGAACGGTTAGCGACAGTAACGACAGGACTGGGTTGAAATGTCAGACTATCAGGAAAATTTTTTCAGTCGCGGCCCCAGTGCGCTCGCGAGGCTGACTTTTTTTTCACTTGTCGCGATCGCGATCATGATTGCCGACCACCGTTTCCGCGCGCTGGCCTTTGTGCGCCTGGGTGTTTCGGTGGTACTCACGCCAGTCGAGCAGACGCTGATGTTGCCGGGCAAGCTGGTACAACGCATGAGCTTGTATTTTTCTGATCAGGATCGACTCGTGGCCGCGAATTCGGCACTGAAGGTACAGGTAATGGAGCTTGCCGCGGGCCATCAACAGGCGCAGTTGATCCGCGCCGAGGGCAAGTATTTTGAATTGTTGAGCGACGCCAATAAGCGCTTTGGCGATCGCGGTGTTGTAGCCGAAATTATTCGCGATGCACGCAACCCGTTCGTTCGCAAAGTCATCATCGACAAAGGCAGCTCGCACGGTTTGCAGGCCGGTCTCGCGGTCATCGATGGCACCGGTGTGGTCGGCCAGCTCACGGCGGTAGGTATTCTTACGTCGGAGGTCACACTGACGACGGAAAAAGATCAGGCGGTTCCTGTGATGGCGCTTCGCAGCGGTCTGCGCGCCATCGCCGTTGGCAGCGGTCGCGATGGCATGATCGACATCCCTTTCATTCCCGTTGGTGCCGACATTCAGACGGGCGATGCATTGGTGACCTCCGGCATTGATGGCACCTACCCGGCAGGATTGGCGGTTGCGCTGGTGATGAGCGTAGATAGAAATCCCGCGTTTCAGTTCGCCCGGATTTCCGCCAGGCCCGTTTCGGGCACCGACCAGCAGCGCTTTGTAAAAGTACTCACGCAGCAAGAATTGAAAGACTATCCGCGGCCCGATGTACAGCCCGATGATCGCAACGCAGGTCGCGAGCGCGCCGCTCCCAAGCGCCGCGAGATAAGGTAACAGTTTCATGGATCTATCTCCCGCTTCCCACGATTCAATGCGGCTGCCCGCACCATTGCGGCTGGTGGTCGGCGCATTCGCGATCGCGTTCCTGCTGAACCTGATGCCGTGGAGTGGCGTGATGTTGCAGGTTTGTCCGGATTTTGTGCTGTTGATCCTGCTTTATTGGGCGCTGCATCAGCCACGCTCGGTTGGGCAAGGGCTTGGTTTTTTGCTTGGCCTGCTGATGGACGTGGCCGACAGCGCATTGCTGGGCCAGCACGCGCTGATGTATGTCGTTGCCATATTTCTGGGCCAGCTGTTGCGCGTGCGGGTACTGCAACTGAGCCTGCCCGCGCAGGCCCTGCATATTGGTGCCATCCTGCTGCTGACCCAGCTCATCGGTGTTTCACTCAATTTATTGCTGGGCCGCGAATTGCCCGGCACATGGATGATCGTCGCACCGATTGTCAGTGCCGTCCTGTGGCCCGTGCTCAGCCTGATTCTTGTGCTACCCCGCTTTCGCCGCAATAACAGGCAGATCATCAGCTAGCATGATCGGCACCGCAATCAAAAACCGCGAAGCGGAACTAAGCACTTTTCGCAATCGCGTGCTGGTGGCAGGGTTGCTGATCCTGGTCGCGTTCGGCGTGCTCGCCAGCCGATTGTTTTATTTGCAGGTGATGAAGCGTGATTACTTTCACACCCTTGCCGAAGCCAACCGCATATCGGTTGTGCCGGTTGTGCCCAACCGCGGCATCATCACTGATCGAAACGGTGTAGTGCTGGCGGCAAATTATTCGGCGTATACATTGCGCGTGACACCGTCGAAAGTAAAAAACCTGGAGGTCGCTTTCGATACATTGGCTGGCATCGTCGATATCCAGCCACGCGACCGGCGACGGTTCAAGCGCCTGTTGGAAGACAGCAAGAATTTTGAATCGTTGCCATTGCGCAACCGTTTGAGCGACGAAGAAATCGCGCGCTTTGCTGTCAATCGTTTTCGTTTTCCCGGGTTTGAAATCAGTGCGGGACTGTTTCGCAATTACCCGTTCGGTGAAGTGGCCTCACACGCCATCGGCCATATCGGTCGCATCAATGACGCCGACCTGAAACGCATTGAGAGCAACAACCTGACGGTCAATTACAAAGGCACCGACCACATCGGCAAACTCGGCATCGAAGGCAGCTATGAAGCCGAGCTGCACGGCACCACCGGCTCCGAACAGGTTGAGATTGATTCCGGCGGACGCGCCATCCGTTCGCTGGCCAAGTCCGAATCCATCGCCGGCAATAATCTCGCCCTTACGCTCGATATCCGCTTGCAGAAAATCGCCGAGGAAGCGTTTGGTGATTTTCGTGGCGGCCTGGCTGCCATCGACCCAAACACCGGCGAAGTGCTGGCGTTGGTATCGAAGCCCGGCTTCGACCCCAATCTGTTCGTGGATGGAATCGACCCGCAAAACTGGGATTTGCTCAACAATTCACCCGATAAACCACTACTGAATCGTGTGTTGCAGGGTGCGTATCCACCGGGCTCGACCCTCAAGCCAGTCCTTGCCTTGGCGGCGCTGGAATCCGGCAAGCGCACGCCCTCGCAAAGTATTCGTGACCCGGGCTACTTCGCGCTACCTGGCGTTTCACACCGATGGAGTGACGACCGGCCGGGTGGACACGGCACTGTCGATATGCACACTTCAATTGTCCTGTCCTGCGACACCTATTACTACCAGCTTGCCTCTGAAACCGACATCGACAAGACGGCCGAATTTCTTTCGCTGCTCGGCTTTGGATCAAGAACCGGCATCGATATTGCCAACGAAACGGAAGGCTTTTTGCCGTCGCGCAAGTGGA
>JANYFH010000196.1 GCA_025362705.1 Betaproteobacteria bacterium | reverse complement strand
GTGCACGGAAGCAACAATCCGAGCGCGACGAATCCAACCCCGCAATTCATGTTGCGTTGAGAGAGGGACATTAAAAATGAAAGCGTCCAAACAAAGTCGTGGTGTGGTTCCAACGATTCTCACCATGGCCGTGCTCGCCGCTATCGGTGAGGCCCGTGCACAGGCAACTGACGAAGCCAAACTGCTCATCGAACCGGAAAGCTCGGTCAGCATCGGCGCAGCTGGTGTAAGTGGTGACAGCAAGGATCGCGCGCAATACGGCATTTTCAACGGCATGCGTAAAGATAGCGGCTATCTGCTGCTCGATCTCGACTACATAAAACGCGACAATGACAGCGGAACGTGGACGACGATGCAAGGCAGAAATCTGGGACTCGACAACCGGGAGTTCCGTGCCCTTATGCAACGACAGGGCGACTGGAAAGTGTTCGGCGACTACAGTGAAATAACCCGTCGCAGTCCGTTTAGCGTCAATACCGGCATGATTGACGCCGGAACGACCAAGCCGGTCATCGTGCCGATTTCAATACCGGGTTCGGGGAATGATCTGGACTTCAAGCTGCAGCGCAAAGCTTTATCCGGCACTGTCGAAAAATGGCTTTCGCCCGGCTTGAAATTTGAGGCCAGCTTCAAGAACGAAGACAAGGATGGCATCCGCCAATGGGGACGCGGCTATGACTGTGCCGCGTATGTTTGCGGTCCATCAACCACGACCGCTCTCAATCAGGCCAATTTCCTGAAGAATGCCATTCTGATGATCCCGGAGCCGATCAATTCGACGATCCGGCAGTTCGATGTCAAACTGAGCTTCCACGATGAAAAATTAAATCTCATCGCTGCTTACTACGGTTCGCTCTATTCCAATTCCAACGGTAGTATCAATCCTGTTGTGCCAAACAGCCTGTACGGCGGCAACGGCACATTGGTCGGGAGCCTCTTTCCCGCAGTAGGCAGCAACATCATCGCTGGCGGCGGCACCAGTTTGCAGAACGTACTGCAACTGCCGATGGCGTTACAACCTGACAATCAGGCGCATCAGTTTTCGCTGGCCGGCAACTATGCGTTTACGCCATCTACCCGCGCAACCTTCAAGTATGCGTTTACGCACGCGACGCAGCACGAGGATTACATCGGCATGGGACTGGGTGGCAGTGCGCCGGGTGCAGACAATCTTGGCGGGCGCATGGATACTGTCGCCGCGCAGATGGGTCTTACATCCAGACCGATGAAGGATCTTTCCCTGCTTGCCAATGTAAGCTATGCGCGCAAAGAAGACAAGACGCCAAACGCGCTTTACAACGTTGAAGCGAAGGCGATTTTCCCGGCGACAACGCCAGCGAGCTATACCAACATAAACCAGGTTGGCGTTCCCGGTGCAGTGTGGAATAACAATCACGTTTCCAACACGAATCTGTTGGGCAAACTGGAAGCGAGCTATCGCCTGCCTGAAGATTTTCGTCTGACGGCGGGCGTGGATTACAAGTATGTTGAGCGCCTTGTTCCAGACTCGCGTGTCGAAGAAGCGCTGGCGGGCCTGGGTCCGTTGCGTGAGAAAAATGCCGAGACCGGTTACCGGTTGGAACTCCGCCGCACCATGTCCGAGTCATTGAATGGCAGCGTTGGATATTCCAGCAGCAAACGCACCGGCTCAGACTGGACCAATTTGAGCACACTTGATCCCACATCTCTGCCGGTCAACAATACGCTTAACACTTACCTGATCAATACTTATTGCGGTGGACTGCCGTGTTACGGTCAAACGCTCTCGCCACAAGCGATTCTGGGATTGAGTGCGAATACGCCGTTCCCGATGTCGATGGCGGACGTGAAGCGCGACAAATGGAAAGTCTCGGTCGACTGGATGCCACTCGAAAAAATCAGCGTGCAATTGATGGCCGAAGACGGCAAGGACAAAAACGTCATGCCGATTGATCCGGTGGCCGGCGGTAAAGGCTGGCGCGATACCAGTGTCTCGTTCTATGGTGTTGATGTGTCATATGCGGTGTCGGATACGTGGAAGTTAACTGGTTACGCCTCGCAGGGTGACCAGACTATCCACATTAACCACAGTACCGGTTACCTCGCCGATCTGCACAATCGGAGCGAGGCGCTCGGCATCTCACTCGTTGGTCAGGCGAGCACTGTGTTGCAAGTGGGTGCAAACCTT
The DNA here is from genome assembly GCA_025362705.1 of Betaproteobacteria bacterium. Classification (GTDB taxonomy): domain Bacteria; phylum Pseudomonadota; class Gammaproteobacteria; order Burkholderiales; family Usitatibacteraceae; genus UKL13-2. The sequence goes on along the minus strand of JANYFH010000196.1, from coordinate 1,416 downwards.
ACCTATGTGAATGACATCAACAAATACGGTGTGACGGCTGCTACCGGAACCGCGGGCGACCGGCTGACCGGATTGACCGTGACCCAAGCTAGTGCGACTAACCTGGCACAGGCGGCAGTCGGCCTGCCGGATGTCATCTTCCGCAAAACCATTGTGAGCTTCTACGGCCAGTACTCGCTCAACAAAAAATCCGACGTCCGTTTAGACTTGGCGCATCAAAAAGCAAAGTACAACGATTGGGTATGGGGGTCGGAATCTGCGCCATTCACGTATGCTGACAATACGATTGTCAAACAGCAGGTCGATCAAAGCGTGACCTTCGTCGGTGTTAGCTACATTCACCGCTTCTGATATCGGCCAACGTCACCCGCCGGACGATACAGAAAATACGAGTACTGACGCGCCTTTCCGGGGGAAAATTCTCCGGGAGGCGCTTCGGTGCTTGTGTTTGCACGTGAATGCACCTTGATATTTTCGATCCTTGCTAAACGCCACTGTCCGGCGCGGTACACCCCGTGCTCCGCAAATTCTCGCCCGCCAACGAAGTCGAGCGCCGCTTCGTGTAAAATACTAATTTCCAACCCGGGGGTTTCCACCCCAGTAGCTGGAGGTCAACAAAATGACCAAGTATATTTTCGTTACCGGTGGCGTGGTTTCTTCCCTTGGCAAAGGGATTGCCGCCGCCTCTCTCGCCGCCATTCTTGAATCGCGCGGCATCAAAGTCTCGATGATGAAGCTGGACCCGTATATCAACGTGGATCCCGGCACGATGTCGCCTTTTCAGCATGGCGAAGTATTCGTTACCGACGATGGTGCTGAAACCGATCTCGATCTCGGCCATTACGAGCGTTTCATCTCGATGAAGATGAAAAAATCGAATAATTTCACCACTGGCCAGATTTACGAGCGCGTCATCAATAAAGAGCGGCGTGGCGATTATCTCGGCGGCACGGTGCAGGTTATTCCGCATATCACCGATGAGATCAAGGCCTCAATTCGTGCGGGCACATCGGACGCCGAAGTCGGCATCATTGAAATCGGCGGCACAGTGGGTGACATTGAATCCCTGCCGTTTCTCGAAGCGATTCGCCAGATGGGAATTGAAACGGGACGCGATAACGCCTGCTATATCCACCTGACTCTTGTGCCGTATCTCCCCACGGTCGGTGAAATCAAGACCAAGCCGACGCAGCACAGCGTGAAAGAGTTGCGCGAAATCGGTATTCAGCCGGACGTGGTCATGTGCCGCAGCGATCGGCCGATTCCCGATGAAGATCGCAAGAAGATCGCGCTATTCACCAATGTTGATATGGGCTCTGTGATTTCCTGTTACGACGCGACCTCGATTTACAAGATCCCGAAAATGCTGCACAAGCAGGGGCTGGACGAGATCGTCTGCCGCAAACTGCATCTCAC
>JANYFH010000194.1 GCA_025362705.1 Betaproteobacteria bacterium | reverse complement strand
GGTAGATACGCAAACTTGGCGGGCCCAAACAGGGTCGAGTGGCAGCCCATCAAAAATACGCCAACGTAGAGCGCTGCGGGAAGTTGCCAGACAAATCCCGCGCCAATCACCAGCATGAAACCGATTTCCAGATTCTTCACCAGCCGCGCAATGGAAGCCTTGTCGTATTTGTCCGCTAGCTGCCCTGAGGTCGCGGAAAACAGCACGAACGGCAGGATGAACAATCCGCCAATAACCGGCCCGGCAAGCTTTGCGTCCAACCCACCCCACTCGGCGGCATGAAATGTCGCCAGCACGGTAAAGGCGAATTTGAAAATATTGTCGTTGCCGGCACCCAGGAACTGCGTCCAGAAAAAGGGTGCGAAGCGGCGTTGGCAGAGGAGATCGAACTGGCCGGTTGATTTTGTCGTCATGGATCGTTGCCCCTGTTTTTTTAAGTTGCGCGCCGAAACACGCGTGCCGTTTCAAATACGTCGTGACCGAATTTCAAACCGTCAATTCGCAGATGGCGCTTCAGCAGGAAATCAAATAGCAGGGGATTGCCTTCGCGTACCTGTTTCAAATGTTGCCCGACGTCTGCCGTCAGCCAATCCCTTTCCACAAACGCATCAACCGAAAACAGCGGAAACACGCCGGGCAAGGGGTAGTCCGAGCCATTCAGCAACCGCCCCACCCATTCCTGATGTTTCAAAATGCGTTCAAGATACGTGAATCGATTGGTTTGTGGCAACGCAGAAATATCGCCGAACAGCCGCCCCTCGAAATCCCGTGATGCCATCAAACGCTCGAACAATTGGAAGCACTCAACTTCGGCACCGCTGGCACCTTTATCGAGGTCAATGTCCTGCCCCATGCTTGCACAATGCGCGACAACGACGCGCACGCCACGCTCCAGGGGGCGACGCAGTTTCAGCACATTGCCAAAGTCGGGCCGGTGCGCGCCCTCCACCGCCCGCTCTTCGCCACCGTGGGTAATGAGGGGCAAATCATGTCTGGCCATCGCGTCATAGAAGCGGTTGCACAATGGCGACGCGGGGTCGATACCCATTGCAGGCGGCAGCCACTTCACGGCTAATGCGCCCTGCTTGACGACCATCGCGACAGTGTCTGCGGCATCCTCGCGGTAGGGATGGATCGACGCCACCCACGCGAATCGTGATTCATGCTTGGCGAAAATGTCACTTGCATAGGCATTGGGAATATAAAACGCCGAACGATCCTGCTGCGGCTTGCCCGCCTCGTCGTGGGTTCGGTCAAAGGCCATGACCATTGCGCGATACCCTGCAGGAAATTCGGCAATCAACGCCCGCAGCCTCAGCAGGTAATCGCGATCCACATTCTTCAGCGCAGGATCGACGCAGGCAGCGTTAAGGTAAAAGCGGTATTGCCCGTACATCCGCAGATTCCAGGCCGACTGCATTTTCGGCGTGACCCAGGCACCACCGCCAGACTCGCCCAGTCCCAGCAGGTGCACATGGCAGTCCCATACGTCCGCTGCGTTGAGACCTTCAAATGCGGCAAGCGTGAGCGGGTGACTGCGTAATTCGTCACTTAACCTGCCGCAGGGATTGAAGAGTTTGGAACCCGCATCCAGACGAAGCGCTGCTGCCGGCAAGGCGGCTCCCGCGAAAGCCGCAAACGCTGTCCGAACGAACACCCGTCTATTCATGCGAAGCTTCCAGAGTCGTACCGCCGCGCAAATCTTTGTGCAAATCACGGAACTGCAACATTTCGCCTAATCGTGCTTCCAAGCCTGCGGAAAAACCGCATTTTCCGCTAAAGGTGACGGGATTGTGAAATGTGCCAAACAAGAGATCCCAAAATGGCAAGTCCGAATAATTCAGGTGCTCGGTTCCTGGCTGGTGGTGGACGCGATGCATTTCCGGCCGCTGAAAAAAATACCCCATTCCCTGCGGTGTCGTTGTGTTCAGATGCACAAGCAGTTGCGCCGCAATGGTGAGTCCCGTGTAGCAACTCGCACCGGCGACATCAAGACCAAACACAAAATAAACGAGTGTGGCGCTCAACAAGGAATTCGTCGCCGCCTCCAAGGGATGTTTGTAAAACGCCGTGAGTGTTTCCAGTCGTCCGGGACTGTGGTGCAGTTGATGAAAAATCCGCCAAAGAAATGCACATTCGTGCCGCGCGCGATGCCACCAGTAGAAGACAAAGCTCGCTGCCAGATACGCGATGAATCCGCCTGCGACAGGATGGAATCCGCTCCAGTCAAACACCGACGGCAGTTGCCACCAGTCCTTTACAATGGCGCCAATCAACAACACGACGCACAGTTCAAACGCCGCAAGAAACAACACGCGATATGTCCACTGTGATCGATTTGGTTGTTTCCAGCCCGGACGAAAATGCTCGACCAGCAGACATGCACTAAACACGGTCAACAACGTAGCAATCATGAGGTCTCCAAAATCATAACCAAATATTTCGACATATGAATGCAAAAAAATTTACTGCGTTTTCAAGTAATCCATCACAGCGGCCAGCGAAGCCTTGATCTGCTTTTTGTTCAGCCAGAAATACACTTCCTTACCGATTTTTTCACTGTCCAGTACACCCGCCTCGCGCAAGATTTTCAAATGGTGCGAGACAGCTGACCGCGAAAGGGTGGAGACCTCGACAATCTGACCGACGTTCAGTCGTTCGCCAGGCTCGAAAGTGAGCAGGATGCGCTGGCGGTGCTCGTCGCCAAGAGCGGAAAAAACTCTTGAAACGTTCTTCCATGCGGTGGGGATGGCCTTGGTGTAATCGCTATTCATAACTACATTCTTAAGTATATAGTTTTGTATGTCAAGCCCCGTGTTTGCTATTCGTAGAAAATATTTTATGGCCAACGGATACAACGCACGACAAGG
>JANYFH010000192.1 GCA_025362705.1 Betaproteobacteria bacterium | reverse complement strand
CGGAGTTTGCGACCATCAGCGGTGTCGGGACGCATAAGCTTGCGCGATATGGCAAGGCGTTTCTTGCTGTGCTGGCGGCGCATTGGTAGGACGATTCACCGCATCGCGTAAACTGCAATCTCAAACAAACCGAAAGCATCATCATGCAAGCCACCGAATACCACATCACCACCGAATTCATTGAGCTCAACCAATTACTGAAACTCTGCGGCCTTGCCGAAAGCGGCGGCGCGGGCGGCGCGCTGGTGAGCGAAGGTAACGTGCACGTCGATGGCCAAGTGGAATTACGCAAGCGCTGCAAAATTCGTCCGGGGCAAGTTGTGGAATTCGGCGATGCACGGATTGCAGTGTTGACGGCCGATGCCGCCGCGATGGCTGCCAGCATGGAGGCTCAGGCGGCCAAAGCGAAAATCAAATTCGACAAACGCGTAAGCAAGAAGAACGCGGCGAAGGCCGCGGCATGGGCTGTGCAATCGAAGATCAAGGCCGGCGTGAAAATACCGGTCAAATTGGGCGCAAAAAAAGGGCCGAAAGCGCGCAGCCAGGAAAACGCGATCGCCGCCGCCAAAAGGCGGGGTGTGACCACGCCGGAAGCGCCGTGGATGGCGCGTACCAGTAAAACGACAGTGGCAAAGGTTCGCAGTGCGCCTGCTGAGGCGGGCGCAACGTCGAGCACTGCCGTGCCGGTGACGGCGGCACCGCGTGTCGCAAAAGTTCGTCCGAATTTCTTTGCCGAAAAAGCGGAGGCGCATCGGCGACGGAAACGGGAGGGTTGATTTGGGGCACTTCAGTTCGCGGGCGATAGCTGCGAAATAGTGCACGCCAATCAAGAGTGGACGTTCAAATTCCTCTCTCGCGTCAATCAGGGCGCCCGACTGGAAACTGGTGTGGGTGTTTTGTGCCTTTTAATAGTATTGTATGGAATGAATGAGAAATGCCTGAGTGCCGCGCCAGTAAACGAGTTTCAGCTGATTGCCACCGGAATGTTAGACAACACACCGGGTTGTTAGGAGGCGTTTATGTTGTCTAAGACTAGTTAGGCATCGCTGAAATGCAACCCGCAGTCACCACACTGGTAGCTGGAGTCGTAGCGCTCGTGTTGTCGGGCTGCTGCGCGCTTGTACCCTGCCATCCAGCAACCGCATTGATTGGCACAGTCACCTCCCCAGAAGGTACGCCACTCGCTTCAGCGCAGATCAACCTATATGGCACCCAGCTGGTCACAAACTCAAATGGGTGCTTCAAGGCAAGGCTCCCAGATGCCCTGCCGTTCACTTTTGCTGCAACAGCACAAGGCTACAAAGCTGTGCAAGTACCCGCGAAGCCGGGCTTCTACCGAACTAGCATAGTTCTCTTTCCCGAACTGGCTGCTCAGCCAAGCAGAGTTGACTGGCTTCGGCTATCAGTAAAAGAGTACGAAGAAGCATCATGCCAATGAATCCGAACTCGAATGTTGGGGCGTCTAGCATTGATGTTGGGCTTGATCAGGCCCGGCCAAACCAACGACAGCACTTCACACAGGGATTCCAATGGTGACAGCGTAAAATGCATCTTTAGCACCAACATTGGAATCAACGTGAAAAAAACTGATCTGGAAAAACTCAAGGGCACCAAACTCTCAGGCAACATGAAGCTCGCTGGCATCCCCGACCGCTTCGGCAAGGATGCCGCCAACATGCCGGACAAACGCGAACAGCGCAAACGCGATCAGGAAGCCGGTCTGGTGCCGTTTGCCGTGAAATTGCACAGCGACATCATCAAACAGATTCACGCGCTCGCCGACACGCAAAAGAAATCGCTCAACGATATCACCGCCGAGCTGCTCAGCAAGGCATTAGCCGCCAAGAAATAATTCATGGCGCTCAAGGCCACGGTCCATAAGGTGGACATGGCTGTTTCCGATATGGATCGCGGCTACTACGGCAGCCATACGCTCACGCTTGCGAGGCATCCTTCCGAAACGAGCGAGCGCATGATGGTGCGCCTGCTTGCCTTCGCGATGTTCGCTGACGAAGCACTCACTTACGGACGCGGACTCTCTGCCGATGATGAACCCGCGCTATGGTTAAAAGACCTCACCGGCAATATCGAATGCTGGATCGATGTCGGTCTGCCGGACGAACGCGAATTGCGCAAGGCTTGCGGTCGCGCGCGCCGCGTGGTGTTGCTGACTTATGGTGGGCGCGCTGTCGGGATATGGTGGAATCAGAATCAGGCGGCGCTGGCGCGACATGAAAATCTGGATGTGATCGATATTCCGATTGAAGCCACAACTGCACTCGCGAAACTGGCTGATCGCAATATGCAGATTGTCGCGACCTTGCAGGATGGACAGATCTGGATGGGCAACGCAGTGGAAACTGTGTTGATTGAGCCAGAGGTGTTGAAGCGGTCAGGGAAAGCGCAGTCCTGACAACGCAGCAACAGAAAGTAAAACACTAGCACTGGCGCGGATTTCCGGGCATTTTATGTCTGTAAGCCGCGCCAAATGGCGATCCGCACAATGTGGCACTTCTATTGATCCGGCGACTAAATATGTTGACAATTCTCTCTGACGTCGTCGTTCCCGCGAAAGCGGGAATCCAGTGGCGTACGTCGAGAAGTCACTGG
>JANYFH010000180.1 GCA_025362705.1 Betaproteobacteria bacterium | reverse complement strand
TGTTGCAGCGTGCCGTCGGCCTTCAGGCGATACACACAGCCGGAAGGGTCGTGCAATCCGCTCTGACCCTGATCGGTGAAATACAGATCACCATTGCTGGCGAAGGTGAGGTCATTCACACCTTGAAAGCGCTGCGAAATGTAATGCGTCACCAGCGGTGAAATGCGTCGCGAATCAACATCCAGTGCGAGCAGGCCATGACGATAGTCAGCGATGATGAGTCGGCCATCGGCGTGAAATTTGAGCCCGTTCGGCCAGCCATCGTACTTGATGATCAAATCCCATTCGCCAGTCGGCGTGATGCGGAAAATGCGGCCAAAGGGAATATCAGTGACCCAAAGATTTCCGAACGCATCAAAGCACGGCCCCTCGAGAAAGCTGTGAATATCCTTGCCATGCAGATTGGCGACGACCCACGGATTGTGCGCACCCGATTCGTGCAGATAGCCCGGCAGCTCGAAGGCGGTTTCAGTGGTGAGGGAAAGTGGGGCGTTGAACATGGCTATCAAAATTGTCGATGAAGCGGTCATTATGCGACACAAGACTTACATATGGTTCGGCAACCACGTAATGATCCCGGGAAAAAGATAAACCAGCAGCACGGCGGCTACCATGAGCCAGAAAAACGGCATCGCAACGCGGGCGATGTAAGTAATTTCGCGCTTGGTCATTCCCTGCAAGACAAAAAGATTGAACCCCACCGGCGGCGTTATCTGCGCCATTTCGACCACCAGTACGATGAAGATGCCGAACCAGACCGGGTCAATACCGGCCTTTTGTATGGTCGGCAGAATCACGCCCATGGTGAGTACCACCATCGAAATGCCATCCAGAAAGCAGCCGAGTACGATGTAGAAAATCATCAGGCCGAACAGCAACCAGAACGGCGAGAGGCCGAGCCCGCCTATCCATTCGGCGAGGTGACGCGGCAGGCCGATGTAGCCCATCGCGAGTGTGAGGAACGCAGCACCGGCAAGGATGAGCGCGATCATGCAATAGAGGCGCGTTGCACCCATCAGGCTTTCATAGAATGTGCGCCAGTTCATCGAACCCTGCACAGTCGAAAGCACTAGCGCGCCGACCACACCGAGCGCTGCCGCTTCGGTGGCAGTAGCGATACCAACATAGATCGAGCCGAGTACGAGGGCGATCAGCAGCACCACTGGAATCAGATGACGCGATTCATACAGCTTTTGCGCGAAGGTCAAATCTGTGTCCGGCAAGGGAATTTTTTCCGGATTCAGCAATGACCAGATAATCACGTAGCCCATGAACAATCCTGCCAGCATCAGGCCGGGAAACACGCCGGCGATAAACAGCCTGGTGATGGAAGTGTCTGATGCAACGCCGTAGACAATCATGATGATCGACGGTGGAATCAGCAAACCCAGCGTGCCAGCGCCTGCGAGTGAACCGATGGTGATGTCGTCGGGGTAGCCGCGTTTTTTTAACTCCGGCAACGTCATCTTGCCAATAGTTGCGCAGGTGGCTGCACTCGACCCTGACACGGCTGCAAAAATGGTGCAGCCGATGATATTGGTATGCAGCAGCCGCCCCGGAATTTTCGACACCCACGGCGCGAGACCTTTGAACATGTCTTCCGAAAGCTTGGTGCGGAACAGGATTTCGCCCATCCAGATAAACAGCGGCAGCGCGGTCAATGTCCACGATGATGCAGAACCCCAGATCGTTACGGCCATCGCATCGCCAACCGGGCGCGTCGTGAATAACGCCATCGCAATCCATGCGACACCCAGGAGGCCGATGCCGATCCAGACGCCAGCACCCAGTAGGATGAACAGGAGCGCGATCAACGAGGCTGTGATGAGAAAATCCACGCTTATTCCATCGCCTTGAGATCACCGGAATCAACCGGTTTCAGTTTCCGTCCCGTGGCCAGCAACACAAATTCATCCAGTATCGCGACGAATAGTACTGTCGCACCGACCGCCATCGCGATCTGCGGTATCCATAGTGGTGTGGCGTCATTGCCCTGCGAAATATCGTTGAAGACGTAAGATTGATAAACGAGGCGCGCGGTGAAGAACGCAAACATGCCGGAAAAAAACAAGGCGATTGCATGTGCGACGAGTTCGAGTCGATGCCGACCCGTTGCGTCCAGCCGTTCGAGAACCAGCGTCACACGAATGTGTTCACCGCGCTTTAGCGTATGTGCCAGCGCAAGAAATCCCGCCGCCGCCATGCAGTATCCGGCATAGGCATCCGAGCCACGCAGATTGAAATTCATCATGCGCCCAAGCACACTTGCCAACACCATGGCGAGTGTGCCGATCATGAACATGGCGGCGAGAATTCCAG
>JANYFH010000268.1 GCA_025362705.1 Betaproteobacteria bacterium | reverse complement strand
GGAGCAAATCAATTTGTCCGACGGTAAACGTCAGGGTGCGATCCTTGCATCTGAAGGCGAAAAACAAGCCGCTATCAACAAAGCGCAGGGCGAGGCAGCGGCGTTGATCGCAGTAGCCGAGGCTACCGCCAGCGCGGTGCGCCAGGTTGCGGCAGCACTCGATGCGCCTGGTGGCATGCAGGCGGCTAACCTGAAAGTCGCGGAGAAATACGTCGAGCAGTTCGGCCATCTGGCCAAGGCAGGCAACACGCTCATCATTCCTTCCAACCTCGCTGATGCGGGCAGTTTTGTTGCCACCGCAATGACCGTATTGGATAAAGCGAAGCTTGGACAAGCCACCAAGTAATGAAATCGCATGCGATCACGCTGCTGTGTTTGTTGGCCGCCGCCGTGTTTTACGTCGTTGGTTTTGGATTTGGCGTTGAACTGGCGGTGGCAGTGGGATTCGTCAGTGAGATGATCTTCTGGTTACGAGTGTCGCGCCGCGTAACCGCGGGCAAAGCAGCAAAGACGGTCGCGAACAATTAAAAGTCTAGCATTGGCGCGGTTTCCGGAGCATTTGTAGGCTGGAAGCCGCGCCAAATGGCGATCTACAGGAGTGGTTATGACCCAGCCTGACGATAGTGTGTTGGACCTTCCGCAAGGTGGCCGTATCGAACGTTTACTCGGCCATCCGAAATTTCAGCGCTGGTTTGCGTCAACTTCTTCAATCGCCGGCATCGTCATGGCGCTGACGATCATCGGAGCCCTAATCCTTTCGCCGTCTGCCACCAGGGCTGTAGACGCACCAATCGACAACTTGCAAGCTGCGTCGTGGGTAACGCTGCCCGGCGTGATGCACTGGCTCGAATTCATCATGCGATTGTTGTTGATATTTGTCTGCGGCGCACTTGGCGCCTATTTGGCGTTACGCGGCAAAGGTCGGCCGCTGGCGCGCTTGCTTGCCGGTGCGTGCGGTGCGATTTCGGCTGGTGTTGGGCTGTTCACCGTGTTGAGCTCGGCATTGTTGGGATGGATGATAAAGACGCTGAGCAACCCGATTGCATTTAACGCCCTGGTTTTCACAGTCATTGCGTTATTTTTGATCGCGGTATTGCTCATGGCGGTCTGGATGTTCAGCACCGTCAAGTTTCTGATGTTCTTTCCGAAGCCCGTGAAGCTTGCCGCGTTGGATCCGACTGTTGCCTACAATCTGCCCGCATTTCGTGGATTTCGGATGTGGTGGGAAATTGAGAAAAGCCAATGGCGGGAATTCACCTGGCGCTGGCTGATTTCCCCGCAGTTCCTCGCCTTGGCAGTGGGGATATTGATGATCGTAGCAATCAATGTGCAGGCCGAGAGTCTGGACGAGGAGTACGCCAAGAGTCTGGGTTTTTACTTCTGGTGCTGGTTGCCGTTTGCCATTGTCAGCGCCAAACAAAAGCATGTTGATGAAGCGGACAGTCGTGCGATCCGCTGGGTTATTCTCGGACAAACGATCTGGCTGACGGTATATCTGCTGGCGCTGGCGCTGGTATTGGTGCTTCGTTTTACCGGCGTCCTGACGTTTGCCAATTGGTGGGACTCGAATCAGTTCACGCAATCGCTGCTGTTGTTTTTGCATTGGGGCTTCGTCATCGTGTTCCTGCTTACATTGACGATCTCGATTCTCTACCACGGCACGCTCGATCCGGAACTGGGTATTCGTCGCACCTGGCTGGTGGCGGTGGTGGGTATCGTTTCAGGGATGCTGTTTGTAGTGCTCGAGCGTTTGCTGGCAGGATTGGTCGGACGCTGGTTCGACGTTTCTGCAGGCACTTCTTTTACTCTGGTCGGCATGGCAACGGCCATGTGCATTTTCCCGCTGCGCGCCTGGGCCGACAAGTTCATCAAACGTACGATGGAGAAGTGGCAGACCGCATACCTGTTGGCCGATGGGGTCCGCGAAGCAGCGACGATCGTATTCGCAGACCTGTCGGGCTACACGGCTCTGACCGAACGCAACGAACGCGAAGCGCTGATTATGGCTGCCATCTTCCATCGCGATGCGAACACTGCGGCTGAAGCGTTTCGCGGGCGTTTG
>JANYFH010000129.1 GCA_025362705.1 Betaproteobacteria bacterium | reverse complement strand
ATTGCAAACGACGCAGCGCGGCGATGCATCCGGCGACATGGCGGCATTCGTGACGGTGCATCGCATGATCCTCGATGACTCGACTTTTTCCGAGGCCCCGCGCGAGATCATCAAACGTGAAGCCTGCAACGCCGAATGGGCATTGAAATTGCAGCTTGATGAGTTGCTCGCACACTTTGCGGAAGTGCAGGACGAATATCTGCGCGAACGCAAAACCGATGTGCGCCAGGTCGCCGAACGCGTGGTCGCGGCGCTCACCGGACAGGGCGGCGTGGTACCGGAGAAATTGCGCGCACGCAATGAAGACACGATCCTGGTTGCACGCGACCTATCGCCCGCAGACGTAATTTTGTTCAAGGATCACCAGGTCGCCGCCTTTGTTACCGATCTTGGCGGCCAGACTTCCCACACCGCGATTCTCGCCCGCAGTATGGCGATCCCGGCAATCGTCGCATTGCACACCTCGCGCGAACTGGTGCGTGAAGATGAGTTGATCATCATCGATGGTACCCAGGGCGTGGTGATCGTCGAGCCTGATGAAACCGTACTCGCCGAATATCGGTTAAAACAAAATCAGTGGAAGCTGGAACGCCTGAAACTCACGCGCATCAAGAGTGCGTCAGCCGATACACTTGACGGCACCCATGTGGAGTTACACGCCAATATTGAACTACCCGGCGATCTGGAAGGTGTGAAAGCAGCGGGCGCATCCGGCATCGGACTATTCCGCAGCGAATTCCTGTTCATGAATCGCAAAGATTTGCCTACCGAAGAAGAGCAACTAGACGCCTACAAACACGTAGCTGAAGGCATGAAGGGTAAGCCCGTCGTGATTCGCACGCTGGATATCGGCGCGGATAAATCGCTGGGTGGGCCGGATCAGGGGCAATCCCATTCGGCGCTGGGATTGCGCGCGATTCGCTACTGCCTGGCCGAACCACAGATTTTCAATACGCAGTTGCGCGCCATTTTGCGTGCGTCGCGCTATGGTGACGTTCGTATCCTGATCCCGATGCTGGTGTCATCCACCGAAATCACCCAGACTTTTGCAGCTATCGCCCGCGCAAAGGAGCAATTGCGGCAAGAGGGCAAAAAATTCAACGACAACATTCAAGTCGGCGGCATGATCGAAATACCGGCAGCGGCGATTGCGTTGCCGATGTTCCTGAAGCATCTCGATTTTATTTCCATCGGTACCAACGATCTTATTCAATACACGCTTGCCATCGATCGAACCGATGACACCGTTGCGCACTTGTACGACCCATTGCATCCGGCAGTGCTATCGCTGATCTCAAGTGTGATCCGCATGGCCAATGAAGCCGGCGTACCGGTGACGGTTTGCGGCGAGATGGCGGGTGATGTGCAACTGACACGGTTGTTGCTGGGTTTTGGGTTGCGCGATTTCTCGATGCATCCGGCCAATCTGCTGCTGGTAAAACAGCGCGTATTGATGTCAAATTTGCCGGACATTGAACCGATCGCGGCAAGAATTCTCAAAGCCGATGATCCGGAAAAACTGCGTACGCTGGTAGCTAAACTGAACGTTTGAGTTGTGTTGTGCGTCACAGCATAGCGATGCTTTGAACGGTAAACTCTGTGCGATTAACCAACCTTCACGATCGAATGTGGGGCGCTCATGCTCAACGAAATTGATAGCGTTACGCAATACGAAACCGGCAAACATCGCCGTTGGTTTCACGACGAAAATTTTGATCTCTATACGTGGGAAAATTACGACGGTGTTTTGCAGGGCTTTCAGCTTTGCTATGCCAAGCTCGGCAAGGAACGCGCGCTACGATGGTCGCCGGAAGCTGGCTACTCGCACGAGGGAGTAGACACGCCGGAAGACAAACCGGGGCGCAGCATGAGCGCGCTGTTCGTGGCCGATGGCGTGTTTGACGCCAACAGTGTCGGCACTATTTTCGAAAATGCCGCGCTGGAAATGCCGGACAAATTCAGGAATTTTGTGCTGGAACGAATACGCAAATATGCGTAACTACCCGCGCCCGCAAAAAATTTTATTTGTACAGGATTTTGGTCCCACCACTTTTTACGGTTGAACAATCAATGCTGCGTTTACTTGGTTTGTCAGCGGTAGCACTTTTGCTTACCGGCTGTTTCTCGATTCCCTTTTTGTCCGGCGAAATTCGTGTGACGGCCGACGAACTCACGCAGAAAATGTCGCGTCGTTTTCCAATTGAGAAGAATGTTGCGGGTTTGCTTGAGGTAACGCTGATGCGCGCCACGGTGGAATTGAATGCGGATGAAAGTCGCCTTGCGACCAGTTTCGATGTCAACATCAAGCTGCCGCTGACAAAAAAAACTGCCACTGGTACATTAAAAATTTCCGGTCGTCCCGAATACGTCGCTGAGTCCCTCGGACTGTTTTTGCGCGATGCGCGCGTGGAGCGCATTCGCATGGACAATATGCCTGATGCATTGTCGGGCGCGCTGGCGAAAGCCGCCTCGAGCATCGCCAAAGATGTTCTGGAAGACAAGCCCCTGTACACGTTCAAACCCGAAGACCTTACAAAATTCGGCCTACGCTATCAACCCGACCGGGTTGAAGTGAGGCCGGATGCATTGGTGTTGAAGGTGAAGTAATGGCGCGGCTGTTGCGCGTCGCACGAACATTTGGAACCTGGTTCACCGATTCAAGCAACCCCCCCTCTGAATTCTTTACCGGAAATATTTTGGATTTAATACTGCTGTTCAAAGCCGCCATCCTCGGCGTAGTAGAGGGTCTTACTGAATTCCTGCCGATCTCCTCGACTGGGCACCTGATCCTCGCGAGCGATTTGCTCGATTTTTCCGGTGACGTTGCCAAGGTCTTCGATATCGTCATCCAGCCTGGCGCGATTCTGGCAGTTTGCTGGGAATACCGCGCCAGGTTTACGGCGACATTTGCGGGAATTACGTCGAGTCGCGACGCGCAACGATTTATGCTGAATCTGATCATCGCAACCTTGCCGGCAGTTGTACTTGGACTGTTGTACAAGAAAAACATTGAGCTGTATTTGTTTGCAGCAGTACCGGTGGCGATTGCATTTGTCGTGGGTGGGCTGATCATCCTGTTTGCTGAACGCTGGTACCGTGGCTACGTGCAACGACCAGAAACGCGACTGATTGACTCAATCGATGAGATCTTACCGATGCATGCGCTTAAGATAGGACTTGCACAATGCGCCGCCTTGATTCCCGGCACTTCCCGGTCGGGCGCCACTATCATGGGGGGCATGTTTTTCGGGCTTTCTCGAAAATGCGCAACGGAATTTTCGTTCTTTCTCGCCGTACCTTTGCTCTTCGGCGCGACCATCTATTCGCTGTGGAAAGCGCGTGATTTGCTGTCAGTTGCTGACGCGCCTGTGTTCGGTGTCGGTTTCGTCACCGCGTTTATTTCCGCGTTTGTAGTCGTGCGATGGTTGATTCGTTACGTCTCCACGCACGACTTTACGGTCTTTGCGTGGTATCGCATTGTGTTTGGGCTATTGGTGCTCTTGACGGCTTGCACCGGTGTGGTGGAGTGGCATGCGCACTGAGACGATTGCTTGGGTAAACCACCAGGCGGAGAAAATCTCAGGTAAATACCAGCATTGGCGCGGTTCCCAGCGGCAAAAGGCCTGAAAACCAGCATGGATACTGGTTGTACGTAGCCGTACGCGATGGCGCAAACTGCAGATGAGCTATGCAGTCGCGCGGTGCTTTGTGAAGTTGCGAATCAACACCAGCAACTGCTCTTCCTGATAAGGCTTGCCCATATACTCGTTCACGCCGAGTTCCAGCGCGCGATTCCTGTGTTTGTCGGCCGTGCGCGACGTAATCATGATGATCGGGATGTCCTTTGTTTTCGCATCAGCGCGCACGTTGCGTGCAAATTCAAAACCATCCATGCGGGGCATTTCGATATCTAGCAGGATAACGTCGGGCTCGATATCCTGTAGCTGCTGAAGTCCATCCACACCGTCTTTAGCAGTAGTGACTTCGAAGCCTTCGCGCGTGAGCATGCGGCTGGTGATTTTTCTTACCGTGAGTGAATCGTCGACCACCATAACCAGCGGCGCAGTACGCATCAGCAAAGGTACTTCAGTCGGCGCATTGGCCGGTGCGGCCGCCGCGATTGCCTCTCCGAGTGATTGCCCATCACCCTGGGCGACCGTTACAAATGATTCTGCTTTGGTATCAACTGTGCGGGCGATTTCTTTGCTGGTCGTGAAATTATCTTCCGGTGTTTCTGCACTCTCGACATTTACGATCGCGGTTTCGCGGAAGTGTAATTGCACTGGATTGACAATCAGAATAATCTGGCCCGAACCGGTCACGGTTGCGCCCGCGACCCCGACCAAACGAGCCAATTGCGGGCCGATGGATTTCACCACGATCTCACGGTTACCGATGATCTGATCAACCTGCACAGCGGCACGGCGCTGGCCGCTCTTGGCCAAAATCACGGACGCTTTATGCTGCGCGGAAACGGTGGGTTTACCACCAAGCAATGCCGCCATTGAGCGCAAGGGATACTTGTTGCCATTCCAGTCGATTTCGCTCATTGCCAGCAAAGGCTCGTATCGCTTGCCTTTGTATTCCTGTACTTGCTCGATCATCACCGAGGGTATCGCATACTGAACGTCATCGACGATGACCATAACGGCCTGTGTCACGGCAAGTGTCAGCGGCAGCGTGACCGTGAAGGTGGTGCCACGCCCTGCAATCGACGCGATATCTATGCGGCCACCGAGTGAGACGATTTCACTTCGCACCACGTCCATACCGACGCCGCGCCCTGACACTTGGGTAATTTCCTTAGCCGTTGAAAATCCGGCCATGAAAATAAATTGTGTGAGTTGCGCTTCAGTCGTTTGTGCATCAGTCGCGAGTAATCCTTGTTCAATTGCCTTCTCGCGGATGCGTTCGAAATTGAGGCCGTCACCATCGTCCGTCAGCGTGAGCACCACCTCGTTACCAACTTGTTGCGCATCGATGGTAATTTCGCCGATTTCCGATTTACCTTTTGCAGCACGAACCGCCGGCATCTCCAGCCCGTGTGCGACGGCATTGCGCAGCAGGTGCTCGAAGGGCGGCGTAATCTTTTCGAGTACTGATCGATCAATTTCCACGCGCACGCCACGGAATTCAAGATTGGCTTTCTTCTCAAGCTCCTTGGCGGTTTGGCGTACCAGACGATAAAAACGATCCTGCAAGTTGCCCAAAGGCACCAGCCGCACACTCATCAGACCCTGTTGAAGGTCGCGATTAAGGCGCGACTGCTGTAACAACGCCGCATCGGTTTCATCAAGGTTTTTCTGTAGCGACAGCTGCAATGTGACCACGTCGTTCAGGCTCTCGGCCATGAAACGCGTTAGCTCCTGGGTGCGCGAGAAGCGGTCGAACTCAAGCGGGTCAAACGCAGCGCCGTGTTCCTCGGCTTCCTTGATGCGCGACTGAATCTGCGACTCGGACTGGATTTCGAGTTCACGCAATTGCGTTTTCATGCGCGAAATATTTTCCGTCAATTCGACCAGAGAGAGCTTGAACGTCAGCATTTCCTGATCGATACGCGAACGCGCAATCGACAACTCACCCGCTTCATTCACGAAGCGGTCGATGATATCGGCGTTTACACGTAACAGCGATTGGCGCTCGCGGCCTTCAGGCGCTGCTTCATCGCGTACTGCCTGCGCAGCGGCTGCCATGACGGCAATGGTCGTGGGTTTATCTTTTTGATGCTCGAATACATCCGCTACCGGAACGTCAATAAGTGTGCCCAATTGCTCGCCTGCTTGCAGGCGGTCAAGGGAGCCGGTGAAACGGTCAAAATACTCGTCGATGTCGTCGAACGCCGCACCAGCCGGTGACTCGTTTGCATCCATCGCGATCATTTTCGATTCGATCACGTGCGCTAATTCGCCAAGCCGCATCAGGCCCGCCATGCGCGCACTACCCTTCAAGGTGTGAAAGTGGCGTGCCAGTTCGATCACGGGAGTGTGGTCAGCCGGACGCGCCCGCCACAGCCGCAAGCCGTCGCCGACCAGTGGAGCGATTTCCTTTGCCTCTTCAAGAAAGATCGGCAGCAAGTCGATATCAATATCGTCTTCGATGCGGCGCTTTTCCTTGCCGGATTCGAATGCGGGTTCGACAGCTGCCGGCGCAAATGGAGTGAAAGCTGCTGGTTGCAAAGCGGGCTTTTCAGACGAGTCCGAAAATGCAGAAGTTAAATCGGTTGCGGTTACAGCGGCGGCTACCGGAATAGCCGCGCCGATTAGCGCGTCGGGCTTTTCGGTTCGGATGACCAAATCGGGCTCACGTGTAGTCGCAACCAGTGGCGCGACTTCCACTGGAGCCGTCTCGACAGGCGGACTCTCCGTGCTTGGCGCCATAACCGGTGCTTTGAGCGATGTGCTCTCGGCACGCTTGGCCAGTTTCAATGCATCACGCAAGCCCACCAACTCACGTACGATATCGTCGCGCTGCGTTGGTAGTTCACGCGTATGCAAGCCCATCACCATGCCACTAAGAACGTCGACCGCCTGACGCATTATCGTCAAGCGATGCGAATCCAGCACGGGCGTGAACTCGATTGCGTCCTGAGACCATTTTTCCAGCGACGCGGCAACTTCAGCAATCATGTCGAAATTGGTGGTGCGCGACGAACTGTTGAGCGTGTGGGCCGCGCGCATGAACTCGTGCGAAACCGCCTGCATCGGCTTGGCTTCCAGCGCAGCCATCTCGTTATCGAGGGTGGCGATGTGTTGTTCGGCCTCGCCGAGGTAAATATTGAACAGCGCGTGCGGAACAACTACACTACCCACTCGCACATCAGCAGGCTCGGGGACCACTTCGGGCACCAAGTCAAATGCTTCCAGCCCGGAGGGCGCGGCCATTACATCATTGGCGTGTACTTGTGCAGGCAAATCGATGACAGGCGACGGCGCTGCGATTGCCTCGACGCCGATGACGGGCAATCCGGTAGTGGTGGCTATAAGATCAACTGGCGCCGTAACAGGCGGTGGGGACTCGGTAAACGATAGTGCTGGCAAATCGTCGAACACGCGGTCTGTGCTGGTCTCGACCGGTGCCGTTGTTGTCGACTCCGCTGTCGAATCGGTCACGTGCGCCGTGACCGGAGCCAAGTCGGGTTCTTCGCCGTTCTTCAGCATTTCTGCCATGTGCGCAATTTGTGCGCCATCGACATGCGCGGTACTGGTTACTTTCAACGCTTCAACCCACGTTGAGAACGCATTCGACGTGTGCTCTACAAATGCCAGCAAACCTGTAGTCGCGGGTTGCTCGTCTTTCAGCCACTTGTTGAAAACCTGTTCGCAGTTCCAGGCCACATCGCCCAAATCGTTCAGCCCTACCATTCGGCCTGAACCTTTGAGTGTGTGATAGCCGCGACGTATTGTGGTGAGCGCATCAAAGTCATGAATATTGCTGCGCAACACACCAAGATGTTCGCGAATCGTGGCGACGACTTCGTCCGCTTCCTCAAGGAAAATTTCCAGCAGCTCGGAGTCTATTTCCGTGGCTGTCGCGTCGATTAACTGGACCGTTTGGGCTGCAGCCGCTTGGGTGGGTTTATCGGGTGCAATTTCAGCGAGTGCCGCAATCACGCCGGTTTTGTTCGGGTCAAAGGTCAGGTCGATGGCCTTGAGCATTTCTTCGCTTTGCCTGGCCGATTCACTATCGGCAATCAGTGTCGCATCCCGTTTTAGTTCCTTGACCGCCTCGCGCAATTGATCCCTCGAACTGGTCTGCTCAGGCTTCTGCTTCCAGTCTTCGTAGCGTTCCTGAACCTTTTGCTTGGCGACATCAATGTCTGCATCGGACACGGGTGATTTGATCAGACTGCGCTCTGGTTCCACCGGTTTGCTGGCCAACCCGAACCGGATCAGCGCGGGTAGCAGTGCATCGCGCGGTTGCAATGTACCCCGTTGCAAGGCGCCGACGTACAGCCCCATCGCGGAGACGCCCTCTGCGACGGCTTCGGCATCTTCTCCGACGCTTGTAATTGAGCCGGAGGCGAATTTCTCTACGCGCTCCTTCAGGAGTTGATTAAGTGCCGCCGCCTCACTCAACTCCAGCATCGTCAGCGCGCCCTGCACTTGTGAAAACAGTGGCCCCAGCGTGTTCAGTTCGGCCGTTCTTGCCGGGTCGCGGAAGAAGGCATCAAGCGCGCCCTCGATAGATGCGAGATTTACCTGCACTTCTTGACCCACCTGGAATACCAGCATGCGTTCCTGCGCAAGCTTGGATATATCGTCCATGTGTGTGGATATATCCGCCTCGGCATGGGGCTGCGCAGCACCACTCATCGCCCCTTTCAGGCGCGCGATGATGTTGTTGGCCTGCGCAGCAAAGCCGGAGGTTTGCCTGAAATAATTTTCAAGCGATGACTCAAGAAACAGTAACGCCGTTGCCATTTCCAGCGCCTGCATCTCGCTGGCAGGCACTTGCGCTTTGCGCAGATGGGCGCCGACGGCACCAACAACCTGTACTACTTGCGTCAAATCTTTGTTCGATTGTTGTTGCGCCGCGGCGTAAAACGCTGCACTTTGCGCAACGAACTGTTCGAGCGCAGCGCGGTTTCCGCTCGCAAACTTGAGCCAGTTTTCCTTTTGTTCCTGGACTTGGTCGCGCAGTCCGCGAATGACTGCTTTCTGCCGGTCGTCGGCACCCAACACACCCGATACGACAGGAATTGCGAGCAGTTCATCGAGACGGTACAGCTCGCGGATTTTTCTTAGTCGCTCGGTGTTTGCCTTGGACCTGCCGATGACGAGCAGAATATCGCGAAATAGCTTTTCCGGAATTTTCTGCACGCCCTCGACGAGCAACTTGATCTGCTGGTCGATCTTGCCAAACAATTGAACCGCCAATGCGCCCGCTTCAGCAGGGTTGTTTGCGACAGCATCAAAAAATCCACTCGCCGCGTACCAGAATGATACGGTCGGTGAGGTCACCTGAAGCGCTTCGATGGCCAGGGTCGCGTTGCGCATTTCGCGAGCACCACCGATCATATCTTTGTCTCGCAGCAGTTTCAGCAGGCCGGCCTGATACATCGCGCGTCGCTGCTTGATCGCTTCAGCAAGCATTTCCGGCTTCGGCAATGCGACAGTGTTATCGGGCATGACCACACTAAGCGACAGATCGGGTGAAAATAAATCAATTTCAGAAGCGTCCTTCGCACCACGCGCTTTGTTAACTTCAAGATACGCGCGCGAGAGCAGCATGGGGCGGTCAGGCTCGCCCGCCATCAAGCTGTCGAGATAAGCGGAGAGGCTGGCAGTTGCCGTCAGCGCAATCGCAATTCGTTGCGGAGCCTGCGCACGTGCGTTGGGGTCGCTTTCAAGACTCCCGACCAGCTTTTCGATTTCCTCATTGAACCGGGTCGCCGCCCCCAAGCCCACCATCGTCAGTGCACCAGTTACCTGATGCAGATGGGTGGCCGCATACTTGGTCGCCTTTGTATCACCAGGATTCGCTCTTAGCACTTCAAGCTGCGTGCGCGTCTCGGTGAGCGAATGTTCGATCTCAGCCTTCACCCACGAAAGCGGGCCGATGTCGAACACAGGTTTTGGATTGGTGGACATTTATTGTGAACAGGGCTTAAATTAAGACATGCACGGGTTTTGCACGTGGCTACAACTTGAAGCCGGAAACCGAAGCTTTGAGATCCGAGGCAACATCAGCCAACTCTTTAATCGACGAAGCAGTCTGCTGTGTACCAGTGGTGGTTTGCCGGTTGATCTCAAGAATATCCTGCATGTTGCGGGCGACTTTGTTGGCTGACGCCGCCTGCGCTTGTGTGTCGGTAGAAATTCGCTGGATGAGGTTTGCCAGGCTCTTGGTAACGGTATCAATTTCGCTCAACGCCTGACCCGCCGCGTCGGAGAGTTTTGCTCCTTCCACCACACCCGTTGTTGATTTTTCCATAGCAGCCACTGCATCCTGTGTATCTGCCTGAATGGTTTTCACAATCGCGCCGATCTGCTTGGTTGCTTCACCCGAACGCTCGGCCAATCGCTGCACCTCTTCGGCAACTACCGAAAATCCGCGTCCCGCTTCACCCGCCGAAGCGGCCTGAATGGCGGCATTCAAGGCCAGCACGTTAGTCTGTTCGGTAATGTCGGAAATCAACTCCACAATTTCACCGATTTCCTGGGAACTCTCACCGAGTCGTTTGATGCGTTTCGAAGTTTCCTGAATTTGTTCGCGGATGTCGTTCATGCCGGATATCGAGTTTTGCACGGCGAGTCGGCCTTTGTCCGATGCCGCCAGAGAGCGCATTGCAACCTGTGAAGATTCCTCAGCATTTGACGACACGGTAGTCAACGTTTGGGCTACACCCAGCACTTGCTGGGTCGTGTCCTGAATTTCTTTCGATTGTTTTTCCGCAGCATCCAGCAATTGCACCGACACCGCTTGCGCTTGTTGGGATTTGGCTGACACCGAGGTCGACGCATTATTTACACCCGTAACCAGGGTGCGCAACTCATCAATCGTATAGTTCATCGAATCTGCGATAGCGCCAGTGATGTCTTCGGTTACTTTTGCACGAATGGTCAGGTCACCGTCGGCCAAATCGCCCATTTCGTTGAGGAGCCGCAAGATGGCTTCCTGGTTACGCTTGTTTTCGGTTTCGGACTCGGCTGCGCGCTTGCGCGCATCCGACAGGAACACCGCAGCGATCAGCCCAAGGAAAACCAGGGCCAACGCGCCAAATACAAAGGCGAGGATAAGTAGAATGTTTTGTTTTTCAACTGCGAGTGCAGTTTGCAACTGTTCAACGTTGCTGAGAAGCTGTTCCGAGCCTTGCTGCAACGCACGACCGGATTGCCGCGCGGACACCAGTTTTTGAACGCTTCCCAGAATGGGCTTGATATTTTCTTCAAAGCGATTGAAGGATTCCCGCAGTTTGATTACTTTGGCTTTCGCGTCGCCATCACGCAGGGCAGCGATGCCAAGAGCGTCCGAACCTGATTCAAGCGCTTTGATTAGTTCGCGAAAATCGTTGGTGTCTTTACCCATGAGGAACGGAACGGTTGGATCAATGATCTCACCGCCGAGGATCTCGGCCGATCCACGTCCGAGTCGCTCTGACAGGAAGGTCAGGCGATTCACCTTCAGAATTTGCGCCGGCGGCGCGCCCGATTGCTGCATTAACCCGGTCAAGTCCTGGGATAACTCCGCGAGCTCTTCGGACCCGGCGCGTACTTGCGCGATATTACGGTTTAGTTCGGACAAGTCGTTCTTCGCTGCCAGGATGGCTGCCGCGGAATTCGAGCTATCTGAAAAACGCTTGGTCAACTCGGAGAGTCGGGACGTGAGCTCTTCACTGATGCGTGCGTTGGGCACGGTGGTGTTGAAAGCTTCGCCACCGTTATTGAGGACTTCCAGATAACGCTGAAACTCCTCTTTGCTATCCTGCAACTGTGGGAACGACGCCAAGTCGCCTCGGGCAGAGAGCCCGGCAGATTTCGCCAGGCGCTGAGTGTGATATTGGAGTTGTGAGGTGATATTGGTGAACGTGGAAATATTGCTGCGGCTGCGGGCGTCAAAGAAAATCGCTGCAATCGTCAGGGCACCGAATAGCCCGGCGATGGTAAGCAGAATCGGCAACTGCTGTTCAATCGGACGGTTGCCTATCATGGGCAGGCGGAATACGCCGCCTTTTCTTGTCGGTCTTGGAACGGCGGCTGTGGCAATTTCCGCTTTTATTTTTCGCGTTTGGGTTCCAGTGGTAGATCCTCCGCTGGTTGTCGGCCCCGCTGCAGAGCTTGGAGTTTCGAGTTTGCTTTTTTTGCGTCCGAATAGTTTAGCCAGAAGGGATCCAGACGACTTGCTTGCGGACGCTGCCGTGCCGCCTGACGTACTGGTCTTTTTTTTGCTGTTACTCATCAGGGACGGTAATTTGAGTGCCATGGGCTTCTCCGTTACGTGCTTAGTTTGATCGTCGACAACGCCGCTAAGCGGCGGCTACCGCCGTCACGATACCTATTTCGAGAAAGTGCGCATTCCGCGTCAAACCCGACAAATCCAATTCGTACCACCGTTTGCCTTCCGCATCGCGATAGGCGCCCTTGATCCAAGGACGGGCAAGTCCGGCTTCTACCACCTCTGGCGTAAATTGCGCCGGGTTGTGCAAGCCCATCATGCGGTTGACAACGAAGCCCGACCCCTCAATCAATTTTTCTGCTACCAGAATTACGCGACGTTCCATTCCCGGCCCAATTGGCGCCTGCCCCTGGAAGGCTGCAAAATCGGCGATCGAATAAAGTTTGCCGCGAATGTTAGCAATTCCGCGATACCAGGGAAATGTCATCGGTACCGCAATAATCTTGGGAACTGGTATTACCTCTGAAACGTCAGAAAGGTCCACGAGCCAATTGTCTTGACCCACCTGAAAACCAAGCCTGGATAGCACCGTCTTGCGGGAAGCAGCGTCGCGTATACGCAGCGCCACGGCATGCTGAAACTCGCGAAGACTGGTCTTTCTTGCCATGGGTTACGGCACGCGATGAAAAGGCGGGACGCTCAACCGAGCGCCTTGATTTTCGATATCAACTCTGCGCCGTTCACGGGTTTGACCAGATAGTCCTTGGCGCCTTGACGCATTCCCCAAATCTTGTCGGTTTCCTGATCCTTGGTGGTGCAGATGAACACCGGAATATGCTTGGTCGTTTCTTCGCGCATGATGGCGCGAGTCGCTTGAAAACCATTGAGCCCCGGCATGACGACGTCCATCAGGATTAAATCCGGTTGATCGGACTTGGCGCGCTCGACGCCTTCCTCGCCGCTGTTTGCGACCGTGACGGAATAGCCAGACTTCACCAGCAAACCTTCAAGAAATGCGCGTTCAGTGGGGGAGTCGTCAACAATGAGAATATTTTTGACGGCCATTTTTCGCTCCAGTAGTGGTATTTGATACGTTGATATATTAAATTATTGCCGGACCAAATCGTCCGTAAGACGCGCGGGCAAATGCGCCTCCACCGTTTTCAACAAGCTATCCTTTGAAAATGGCTTGGTGAGGTACTCGTCAGATCCAACCATGCGGCCACGCGCACGATCAAACAAGCTATCTTTGGACGATAACATGATCACAGGCGTGACTTTAAATTTAGCATTTTTCTTGATTAGCGCACAGGTTTGGTAGCCGTCTAACCGAGGCATCATGACATCCACAAAAATAAGATCCGGCTGGTGATCGGCAATTTTAACGAGAGAGTCAAACCCGTTTTCGGCCAGAATGACTTGACAACCGGCTTGCATCAAAAAAATCTCGGCGGAACGACGAATCGTATTTGAATCGTCGATCACCATGACTCTCACACCAGACAACGGTTTCGCTTCGCTCACGAGGCCCTCTTCCTGAACAGACGCGTTAAATTGTATAACCAGTTATTATTGTTTCGATTGCTATCGTACCCGCAAACGCCTCACTACGTCTGAGCACCGGCATCGTACGGCAATCGGCAGGTCCAAATCCATGTGTTTACAGTTTCAATCGCACTACGCGGTCGAAGACTATCCCGCTTTCCTGCAACAAACAACAAACTTTCACGGGATGGTTCAAAATTATGTCCGCCATACATTGCAGCGCAAATTCCGCCGTACTCAGATTTCGACCATTTCGAAGTCTTCCTTGCGGGCGCCACATTCCGGACAACACCAACTTATTGGCACATCCTCCCAGCGCGTGCCGGGATCAATGCCGTCGTCTGGCCAGCCAATTGCTTCTTCGTACATCAGTCCGCAAACAAGACACATCCATACTTTATTCGCGACCGAGGATTTAAGTGCGTCCATTCCAGGCTCTCACGGGCTACAATAGTTTACGGTTCTCCGCGCGCGAGTCACCACACACATTGCCCAAAATAAGCATGATAACGGCTGCTTCGGCGGCGTGCCACTCACGCGTTTTACTCTCTGCACATTTCCGGCACACTTAACATGTCCGATTCCATCAAAGCGCCCCCAGCCGTTTTGTCTTTTGCGGCAACTGATCCTTCGGGTGGCGCTGGAATTCAGGCTGATATTCTGACTCTTGCCAGTATGGGGTGTCATCCTCTGTCCGTGATTACAGCGGTAACTGTCCAAAATACATCGGGTATGGAAGCGATCTCAACCGTAGACGCCGATTTGGTAGCGGACCAAGCACGCGCGATACTGGAAGATATTCCTGTCGCCGCGTTCAAAATAGGTGTGTTGGGAAGTGCAGAGATCGTCGCAGTTATCGCAGAAATCGTATCGGACTATCCTGAAATCCCCTTGATCCTCGATCCAGTATTGGCGTCAGGGCGCGGAGACGAGTTTGCAAACGAGGATACATTGGCGGCGATCAAGGAATTGCTGATTCCTCAGTGCACAGTAATTACGCCAAATACGCCGGAATTGCGTCGCCTGGTGCTCGCAGACGATGAAGAAGCCCTTAGCATTGAAAAACTCTCCATGCGTTTGATAGAAATGGGGTGCGAGTATGTGTTGGTTACCGGCACCCACGAGTCGACGCCGGATGTTGTAAATACATTGTTTTTCGAAAAGGGGATTGTGCGCACTGACGCATGGCAACGCCTGCCAGGTAGTTATCACGGCTCCGGTTGCACGCTAGCCTCGGCACTGGCCGCAACCATTGCACGTGGCCTCGACATTTCCGAAGCCGCGCGGGAGGCGCAGGAATATACGTGGCAATCTCTTAAGTTCGGCTTTCGACCGGGAATGGGTCAATTTATACCTGACCGTTTGTTTTGGGCGCGAGACGACGACGATCACACAGGCTCCCAAGTAAACCCGGCTGACATTGGTCAGCCCGGCGGAACCCGACACTAAGAAGCTCGCATTTTGCGCGGATTGTATGCGATTACCCCGGAAACCCACGATACTGCCAGACTCGTTGAGCAAGTGCGCCACGCCATCGCTGGCGGAGCAACAGTTGTGCAGTACCGGAGCAAGCGAATCGGGCATAACACTGTCAGGCTGCAGGCCGAGGCGCTACGCGCGATCACACTGGAAACAGGCACAAAATTTATCGTTAACGACAATAGTGAACTTGCCCTATCTGTGGGCGCAGACGGTGTGCATCTGGGGCGCGATGACGCTGATACAGAAGCCGTCGCCAAACTTCGGAAACAATGCGCGGCTCGCTTTTCGGCAACGTCTTTCATCATTGGCATCTCATGCTATAACGAATTGTCGCTTGCGGAAGCCGCTGTCGAAGCGGGTGCGGATTACGTTGCTTTCGGCAGTTTTTTTCCATCTTCCACCAAACCAACGGCGACAAAAGCAGATGTCGCGCTGATTCGCGCGGCAAAAGCCAAATTTGACGTGCCAGTCGTGGCAATTGGCGGCATCACGGTTGATAATGCGCAAGAATTAATATCAGCCAATGTGGACATGGTGGCAGTCATTTCGTCGTTGTTTGGTGCTGACGACATTGAACAACGCGCGCGTGAATTTACCAATCTCTTTAAATCAGGAATCCATGTTCACCAATAGCAAAGCCCTGTTCGAAAAATCTCAACGGGTTATTCCGGGCGGCGTGAATTCGCCAGTAAGGGCATTTCGCGCTGTCGGCGGCACGCCAATTTTTTTCCGCGAAGGCCGTGGAGCCTATCTATGGGACGTGGATGGCAACAAGTTCATTGATTACGTGGGGTCGTGGGGGCCGGCAGTTTTGGGCCACGCCCACCCGGATGTCGTTCGAGCCGTGCAGGAGCGCGCGGTCAAGGGGATGTCTTTTGGCGCGCCGACGGAAGCAGAGCTCGAGATGGCCGAGCGCCTGTGTGCGTTGTTGCCGTCAATTGAGCAGGTGCGATTGACGAGTTCTGGCACTGAAGCGACTATGAGTGCTATCCGGCTGGCGCGCGGCTTCACTGGTCGCAACAAGATTGTGAAATTTGAGGGATGCTACCATGGCCACGGCGATGCGCTCTTGGTTAAAGCCGGGTCGGGGGCGCTTACCTTTGGCCACCCTAGTTCGGCTGGAGTACCGCCGGAAGTAGTCGCACACACGATTGTGCTTACCTATAACGATCTTGATGACCTGGAAGACTGTTTCCGGAAAATCGGCGATGAAATCGCATGCGTCATTATTGAACCTGTGGCGGGAAACATGAATTTTGTTTTACCGCGCCAGGACTACATGGATGCGCTCCGAAGCTTGTGCACGAAGTACGGTGCAGTACTGATTTTTGATGAGGTGATGACCGGTTTTCGCGTGGGCCTGGGCGGTGCGCAGAAACACTTCGGTATTACACCTGATCTTACGACGCTGGGTAAAGTGATCGGCGGCGGCATGCCAGTGGGTGCATTTGGCGGGCGCCGCGACATCATGGCGCACTTGGCCCCGCTCGGTGGCGTATATCAGGCGGGTACACTGTCTGGGAATCCGGTGGCGGTAGCTGCCGGGCTGAAAACGCTTGAGTTAGTCGCGGCACCGGATTTTTTCGAGTCGTTGGCGCGATCTACATCCACATTGGTGGCGGCGTTGGCGTCGGTCGCTTCAAACGCGGGGGTCGAATTTTGTGGAACATCGCTGGGCGGCATGTTCGGGCTTTTCTTCCGTCATGCGGTTCCTTCAAATTACGCTGAAGTACTACAGTGCGACAAACAACGCTTCAATCGTTTTTTCCATGCGATGTTGAATCGGGGAATCTACTTGGCGCCTTCTGCATTCGAGGCAGGTTTTGTCTCGGCGGCACACTCGGAAGCTGATATTGAAGCCACAGTACGTGCAGCGAGCGAGGCGTTTGCAGAGTGTTGAACCAGCATATAGAG
This sequence comes from Betaproteobacteria bacterium, assembly GCA_025362705.1. Lineage (GTDB taxonomy): Bacteria > Pseudomonadota > Gammaproteobacteria > Burkholderiales > Usitatibacteraceae > UKL13-2. The sequence continues at coordinate 2,513 of JANYFH010000129.1, read as the reverse complement.
CCGGTAAAAAAGTGAAATTTAAAGCGACCATAGATGGCGTTGCACTCGCTGCGCTGATATTCGCGGTCGTTGCTATTTCGGCTGTGTCCGCGGTTGCCGTTGTTTCCGCCGAAAATTTAATCACGATCAATGAAAAAACGCTGCGTATGCAGCGCACCGTCTCCAGTTTGGAGGCGATTCGTTTTCACTCTTTTGCCATCGATAGCAGCGAACAAAACTACATTATGACGGGTGTAGAAAAGGTGCTTACGCCGTACCGAGTTGGCGCGGTTGAAATTGAAGCGGAGATTACTTACCTCGCCGGTCGGCGTCCGGAACACCCCGACCTCGAAAATAGATTTGGAGAACTCCAACAAGCCGTTCGAGAGTACGTTGCTGACGAACGCAAGATCGTCGATGCTCGACGCGCCATGGGCGAACTCGCAGCAAGAGAGCTGGTGGTAAAGCATTTTAGTGACGCCAGCCATGCCAGGTTGTTACAGATCACCTACCAGTTGCTGGTCAGCGCCCGCAAACAGATGGACGCACTTGAAGCGGATCAAATCGCATACGGCGACAAGGTTCACCGGTTGATTTTGGTCCTGATTTCATCAGCAGCATTTATTCTGATTTTTCTCTATGGTTCGGTTCGCAGACTCAGCATAGAGCAGCGAGCGGCGCAGGCTCAGTTCGCCCATCAGGCAACGCATGATTCGCTCACAGGCCTTCATAACCGGCCTGCAGTCATGGAGCACATCGCCAGAAAACTCGCGGACGGGGAACACGAAGCGTCGCTAGGTGGGTTCGCATTGTTGTTACTTGATCTCGACGGTTTCAAAGCCATTAACGATAATTTGGGTCACGACGCTGGTGACGCACTTCTGAAACAGGTAGCCGCGCGCATCGGAGTTGCATTGAGAGACTCTGACTATGTTGCGAGGCTTGGGGGCGATGAATTCCTCATTGTGGTGCCGCAGGTGTCTGACCAAGAAACCGCCGAACGTGTTGGAAAAAAATTAGTCGAGGTGGTTGGCATACCTTACCTGCTGGTTGGGAAGCAGTCGAAGATTACGGTCAGCATTGGCATCGGCATGTTTCCGAAAGACGCACGGAACCGCGAGACGCTAATGAAATGCGCAGATCTGGCACTCTACGAAGCTAAGCGCGCAGGTCGTGATCGCTTGTGTTTCTTTTCGCCAGAATTACGCGACGGCACGAGACGTTGACAAGTTTGTCGAAATAAATGCTCAAGGCTTCCCAAAATGAAAATATGCCGAATACACGCTTTCCTACCGGGTTCGCATACCAGCCATGTACTCCGCCACGGCTAGCATATCTTGCTCCCGCATCCTGCCCGCGATGGCTTGCATTTGGACATTCTTGCGTTCACCTGCAGAAAAGTTCTTCAGTGCTTGAAGCGTGTATTCCGGCCATTGGCCCGCAAGACGCGGATAAATGGCGGGAATACCCGCTCCGGCACCTCCGTGACAGCCCGCACATGCCGGAACCTTTAGCTCCGCGATGCCTGCACGATAGATTTTTTGACCTCTTTCGGCCAATGCCTTGTCGCGGGCTACCGCATTAGGCTTTGCTCTTTGCGCAAAGTAGTAAGTGCCGAGCGCATGCATATCATCAATTGATCCATCTGTCTTCAAATTGGCGACCATGCCCTGCATCGTCGCATTCTTGCGTGCTCCCGACTTGAAGAGTTCAAGCTGCTTGGCGATATACTGTGCAGGCATGCCAGCGATATTCGGGTTGCTAGGAACCGCGCTCATGCCATCTAAACCATGGCAGGCTACACATACTGCGCTTGCGATTTGCTGGCCGCGAGCCGCGACATCGGCTTTGCTGGGGGCAGATTTGGATGGTTCCGCTTTGGCAGGTTCCGTGTTCGCGTGTACCAAGTTTGTACAGGTTGCCAAAATTGCTATTGCCAGAATGCGTTTCATCTCGAAGCCCCTGATTGTTTTACTGCGAGAACATTGACCCAAACCATGATTTTAGCTGATCGCGCTCCAAGAGGAAACTGTGGGTCTATTTGACCGCGCCATGTATGTCGCGTCCGCGCACGACCTCGAACAATTGCCGCCGGATATTGGCGCAGAGGTCGCTTTCGTAGGTCGTTCGAATGCGGGCAAATCGAGCGCCATTAATACCCTTGCCAATCATAAGCGTCTTGCATACGTCTCGAAGACGCCCGGGCGCACGCAACTGATCAATTTCTTTTCGCTAGGGGATGATCGTACATTGGTTGACTTGCCCGGCTATGGCTATGCGCAGGTACCGGCACGAGTGAAGGCGCATTGGCAGAATGTGATGGCTGCTTATGTAAGCACGCGTCACGCATTGAACGGTTTGGTGCTGATAATGGATGCGCGCCATCCTTTGAGGGCGTTGGATATCAAGCTGCTCGATTGGTACCTTCCAACGGGTAAGCCCGTGCATTGTCTCCTGACAAAAGCCGACAAACTGTCAAAAAGCGATCAGGCGTTGACGCTTCGAAAGGTTATCAAGCAATTGGAAATTGCTGG
>JANYFH010000119.1 GCA_025362705.1 Betaproteobacteria bacterium | reverse complement strand
GGTTGCCAAGTTTTTCGCGCGTGCTATCGGCGCGTGGAATACCGTCCCTGGTGGCGCCGTTCACGTTGATGATGAGGTCATCGAAGAATCCACCCGCCATTGCTTTTACCGTGCGGGCATGGCTCTCATAGGCAATGTTGTCTTGCGCCTCGCGGGCAATCTTCCATTGCTTGGCCATTTCCTCACAGTGCTCGCCCATGCTTTTTCCGGTGACGCGATTTTTCACGCTGGGGATATCGAGCTTGATGTCAGCCAGCTTGATGCCGGCAATCGCATCAAGACGTTGGCCAATACTTTTCGCCTGCATCACGTGGCGCAGCCAATTGGATAATCCCTGCGTCAAGCCGATCCGTACCTGGCTCATCGCTTCCACGCCGCCCACCATCGCGAGCGGCGCGTGTTCAGTCAACATGCCGGTCGCTTCAAACACACCGAGCATTGAGGTCGAACACGCCATCACGGTGGAGAAGGCGGGTGTGGTCGCATCGAGTTTGGCGTCGAGTTGTATTTCGCGCGCGATGTTGCTGTAGCCGAGGCTCGGGATCACGGTGCCCCAGATCATGAGATCGGGCTTCGCGATTTTCGCCATCGCTTGCGCGACCGGAACCGACATCTGGATCGCGCCAAAATTTTTCAGTGGGCCATCGACTTTGCAAAATGGTGTGCGCAGGCCTGGAACAAGGTAGGTCGTTGCTTTAGTCATGATCAAACTTTCGCGTGGATTGGGATGATTTTACGCTCGTCGTTTCGATTGTTAGGTGCGCAGCGCGTAATCAAATATCACGCCGCAAAACACCGAAAAGCCCAGCCAGTTATTGTGCAAGAACGCTTTGAAGCAACGCTCACGATCACGGTTGCGAATCATTGTGTAGTGAAACAGAGCGATGCCGCAGGCAATGCCGAGGCCCGAAAAATATGGCCAGCCGAGACCAATCACTTTTCCGATAGCTGCAAGAATTGCGAGCATGACGAGATAGCAGAACATGACAATCGCGACATCGTATTTGCCGAATAAAAGCGCAGTCGTCTTGATGCCGATCTTCACGTCGTCGTCGCGATCCACCATCGCGTACTCGGTGTCGTAGGCAATCGTCCAGAACACATTCGCGATCAGCATCCAGCACGCCAGCATCGGCACCGATCCTGTCTCAGCTGCGAATGCCATCGGGATGCCGAAGCCGAAGGCGATGCCCAGATAGGCCTGCGGCATGGCAAAGAAACGCTTGGTGAACGGGTAACTCGCGGCGAGGAACAACGCGATGAACGAAAGATAAAGCGTCAGGCGATTGAGAAATATCACCACCAGCGAAAACGCGATCAGCGCCAACACACCTGCAATCACCAACGCTTCAGTAGCAGAAATTTTTTTCGCGGCGAGCGGACGATCAGCGGTGCGCGCAACATGCGCATCAAAATCGCGGTCGGCGTAGTCGTTGATCGCGCAACCCGCAGAGCGCATCAGTATCGTGCCGACTGCAAATACCACCAGAATTGTGGTGTCAGGACGGCCTTCTGAAGCGATCCAGATTGCCCACAGCGTCGGCCATAACAACAGCAGGATGCCGATCGGGCGATTGAGACGCGTCAGCGCGATGTAGTGTTTCAGGCGTTCAGGCATATCACTCCTCCGCCACTGTCGTCGTCAAGAATACTTCAGTTACAAGCAATGGTCGTCCGCGTCTGAGAAACACGCTACGCCGCGCCCAGACGGCGCCCGCCGCGACCGGTACGACTTCGCATGCGCGGCGAAACAGCGGATGGCGTGAATCGATTTTGCGATATTCGACGGCCAAGCGTACAACCGATTGATCGTGAAAGAGCATCTCGGCGAGAGGCCGCCCACCGAGGCGCGACAGCCCGCGCCAGGCGCCGTGTAGATCGCGTCGTGCAACCACGCTGTGCGCAAACACTAGCACGCGCGCGCCATCGCGAAGCAGCACTTCCCGCACAATGGCGAGCTCGCCGGCGCGTAAACTGAGTTCGCGGCGTTCGTCGATGTTGGGCAACTGCGCCTGTTGCCTGAGACGAACCAGATTGAAATTCTGTACGTGCGCTTTGATGCGCGATGTGAGTGAGTGGCGCGAAGTGAGCCAGGCGTGCAAGGGATGCGGATGCGCAGGTGGCTTGGTTCGCCACGCATCGAGTTTCAGCAAGCGCAGCGTTCTCATGTTTTCAGATAGTGCTGTCGCGAGCCGAGCCAGCGCGCAAGATGGGTTTCGGCATTTTGCGGCGTGTGCTTCAACATCCACGTCGCCGCATCGCGCGCCGCTTCGAGCAGATCGACGTCGCGCTCGATATCGGCAAAACGCAGTAGCGGTGCGCCGGACTGGCGCGCACCGAGGTGCTCGCCAGGCCCGCGAATCAGCAAATCCTGCCGCGCAATTTCAAAGCCGTCGGTGGTTTCGAAAATCACCTTCAGCCGCGCGCGCGCAGTTTCGCCCAGGGGATTTTGATACAGTAGCACGCAGGTACTTTGCTTGGCGCCGCGCCCGACGCGCCCGCGCAGCTGGTGCAATTGCGCGAGTCCCATGCGCTCGGCGTGTTCGATTACCATCAGCGTCGCATTGGCTACGTCCACACCGACCTCGATGACGGTGGTCGCAACCAGCAACTGAATGTCGTTGGCCAAAAAACGCGCCATGACCTCCTGTTTCTCGGCAGTCTTCATGCGTCCGTGAACCAAGCCTACGTTGAGTCCCGGCAGTGCCTCTGTCAGGGAGTCTAGCGTTTCCACTGCAGTTTTCAGTTGCAGGGTTTCGGATTCTTCGATGAGCGGACAAACCCAGTACACTTGGGCACCTTGCTCGCATGCGCTGCGCACGCGCGCAACGATTTCATCGCGTCGCGATTCAGAAACGAGCTTGGTGACAATCGTTGTGCGGCCGGGTGGCATCTCATCTATTACCGAAACGTCGAGATCAGCGAAATAGCTCATCGACAGCGTGCGCGGGATCGGCGTGGCGCTCATCATTAACTGATGCGGCTCGGCGGTATTGTTGCCAGTCTTGCCCTTTTCGCGCAAGGCAAGGCGCTGGCCGACGCCGAAGCGGTGTTGTTCGTCAATGATCGCGAGCCCAAGTTTCGCGAAGGTCACGCTCTCCTGAAACAGCGCATGCGTGCCAATGGCGAGCTGGGTAGTGCCTGCGGCGATATCTTCAATTGCGGCGCGTTTTTCCTTGGCCTTCAAGCTGCCGGTAAGCCATGTGACGGCAACGCCAAGCGGTACCAGCAACGCAGATAATTTGCGGTAATGCTGTTCGGCAAGAATTTCGGTCGGTGCCATCAGCGCAGCTTGATAGCCGTTGTCGATGGCCTGGGCTGCGGCCAGCGCCGCCACCACGGTTTTGCCACTGCCCACATCGCCTTGCAGCAATCGCTGCATCGGATGAGGCGCAGCCAGGTCGATGGCGATTTCGTTCCACGCGCGCAATTGCGCACCCGTCAATTTGAAAGGGAGTGACTTATTGAATGTGTCAGTGAGTTTATTTTTGGTAATGAGTTTCGGCGCCGTTTTGGCGTCACGTGCGGCACGGGCTTTTTTCATCGCCAATTGTTGTGCGAGCAATTCGTCAAACTTGATGCGTCGCCAGGCGGGATGCGTGCGCTCGGCCAAGCTCGTGAGCGACGCGTCCGGCGGCGGGCGGTGCAAGGTCAGCATGCTCGGCGTGAAATCTGCCAGCGCCACCTTTTTGCGCACGGCAGCGGGCAGCGCATCATCCAGCTGGTGTTTGTTTTCCAATTGTGCAAGTGATCGGTCGATCAGGCGCCTGAGTTGTACTTGCGAAAGACCGGCAGTGGTCGAATACACCGGCGTCAGCGCCTCGGGAACCGGCTCGCCTTCGCTCACCATGTGATAGCGCGGATGCACCATCTCCGCGCCAAAAAAACCGGGACGCACTTCACCGAAAAGGCGAACGCGTTTGCCGGGTGCGAGTTGCTTCACCTGGCTGCCATAGAAATTCAGGAAGCGCAGGTAGATGGTATCGGCACCGTCTTTCGCCTGCACCACCAGCTGGCGGCGCGGGCGATAGGTGATTTCGTTGTGCACGATCTCGGCTTCCAATTGGCAGGGTACGCCAGCCTGTGCGTCTGCGATGCGCGTCAGACGGGTTTCATCTTCATAGCGGATCGGCAGGTGCAACGCAAAATCCCAGTCATCGCGCAGATCGAGTCTCGCAAGTTTGGCCGACAGGGTATTGGCCGCTACACCCGGCTTGGTTGCGGTAGTGCGCTTGCCTTTTTTTAGCGAGGAACTGGCCAAGCTTGGTGCTTAGTCATGCGTTGCCGGTCGCCGGCGCGAACATCACGCCTTCGATTTCCACCTGGGCGCCGCGCGGTAGCGCCGAAACGCCCACCGCCGCACGCGCGGGATATGGCGCAACAAAATAGGTCGCCATTATTTCGTTGACCTTCGCAAAATTGCCGAGATCGATCAGGAAGACGTTTATTTTCACCAAGTCATTGAGCGATCCACCGGCAGCCTCGCACACGGCTTTCAGGTTATCGAGTACGCGCCGCACCTGATTTTCGAATCCTTCAACCAGCAACATGGACGCGGGGTCAAGCGGAATCTGGCCCGAGAGATATACCATGTCGCCGACCCTTACTGCCTGCGAATATGGGCCGATGGCGGCTGGTGCATGTGGGGTGGAAATAATTTGTTTCATGGTCAGTGTCTCTGCTGGTCTTTGGCTGAACCGGATTTTACGCGCGACATCCGCACAACTTCCGGCATATGACGCAATTGTCGCATCAAGCTGGCCAGATGGAGACGATGGCGCACTTCCAGCGTGAAACCAACAGTGGTGTAGCGATTTTCGCTCTCGGCCATCTGGTCTTCCATATTGACGTACGAGATATTGGAATCGGTCGCGGCAATTTCTGCTGCAAGCCTGGCCAGCACGCCGCGGCCATCGCTTACAGTCACGCGAATATCGACTTTGAACAAGCGGTCGATCGACGGATCCCATTGCACATCGATCCATTTTTCAGGGTCAAATTTGTAGGGATGTATCGCCGGGCAATCGTGGGTGTGGATGACGAGTCCCTGGCCGCCCTTGACCTGGCCGATGATCGGGTCGCCCGGAATTGGGCGGCAACAGGGTGCAAATTGCACTGCCAAATCCTCGGTACCGCGAATGGTAATGGAATCGCGTTGGCGATGTTCCGGCGAGACCAGATCGGAAACGGCGAACAGCTTTCGTGCCGCGACGATAGCGAGGCGTTTGCCGAGACCAATTTCAGACAAGACCTGCTCTTTGGATTTGGCGCTGTCGCCTTTGAACAATCGGTTCCAGTGTGTCTTGCCGATGTCGTTGGGATCAAAATTCAGAGAGCCTACTGCTTGTATCAACAGCAATTCGCCCAGCTCGACTGATTCGGCTTGCTGTGTCGTTTTGAGGTAATGACGAATCTGCGAGCGCGCCCGACCCGTGGTGGCGTAATTGAGCCACGCCGGGTTGGGGCGGCCTGTCGGATCGGTCACGATTTCGACGCGGTCGCCGTTCTTCAGACGCGTGGACAAGGGAACATTGGTGTCGTCAATGCTCGCAGCGACGGCGCGGTTGCCTACATCGGAATGGATGGCATAGGCAAAATCGAGCGCAGTGGCACCTTTCCTGAGCGAATGAATTTTTCCCTTTGGCGAAAATGCATAGACCTCATCAGGGAAAAGATCGACCTTGATGTGTTCGAGAAACTCGAGCGCATCGCCGGATTCGGACTGCAGCTCAAGCAATGATTGCAGCCATTGGTGAGTGCGTTGATGAATGTCCGAAAGCTGCGTGCCATTCTCGTTTTGTGCGTCCACCGTTTTGTACAACCAATGCGAAGCAACACCGGCTTCAGCAATTTTGTGCATGTCGGCAGTACGGATTTGCAACTCCACGGGTGTGCCGTAAGGGCCGAACAGCGTGGTGTGCAGCGATTGGTACCCGTTAGCCTTAGGTATCGCCACATAGTCCTTGAATTTGCCTGGAAATGGCTTGTAGAGCGTGTGCAAGGCACCAAGCGCCACGTAGCAGGAAGCGAGATCCTTGACGATAATGCGAAAGCCATAAATATCGAGCACTTCTGAAAACGAAATCTGCTTTTCCGCCATCTTTTTGTAGATGGAGGACAGAAATTTTTCGCGGCCCGTTACAGTCGCATCGACATTGAATTCCTTTAGTCTGGCTTTGATCGAATCGAGTATCTTGCCGACCACTTCACGACGATTGCCGCGGGCTTTCTTGACGGCTTTTTCGAGTACCGAAAAGCGGTGCGGATGCAGGTATTTAAGACCAAGATCCTCGAATTCGTAGTACACCGCATTCAGGCCGAGGCGGTTCGCAATCGGTGAATAAATTTCCAGGGTTTCCCTGGCCACGCGTTCCTGTTTTGCCTGCGGTACGGCATCGAGCGTGCGCATATTGTGCAGGCGGTCGGCGAGCTTGATCAGAATTACCCGGACATCGCGCGCCATGGCCAGCAACATTTTGCGAAAGTTCTCGGCCTGCGCTTCTTCAAGTGTGGCGAACTGCAATTTATCGAGTTTGGAAACACCGTCGACAAGCTCGGCGACCGCTTTGCCGAATTTTTTTGCGATATCGGTTTTGGTTGTGGGAGTATCTTCCACTACATCGTGCAGGAGTGCGGCAATGAGGGCTTGCGGGTCAAGATGCCACTTCGCGAGAATGGTCGCGACCGCCAGCGGATGGGTGATATAGGCATCGCCGGAATTGCGCGTCTGCCCCTCATGCGCGACACATGCCATCGCATAAGCCGCCGCGACATTGTCGATGTCGGCAGGCTTCAGGTACGTGGCGAGAAGTTCTTTTAGCGCGGTGGCGTTGGGATCAACCGCATCTGCGCCGGGCAACTCGGCATTGATTGCACCAAGCGCCGCAGGTGTCTGCGCAGACGGCGGGGTGCTCTGGGAGGGGGCGAGATTAGTCATGCTGTCTCATCCGGCTCGCAGAGCGCGGCTCTACATTTCGGGTTGCGGTGCCGGTATTGGCAGTGGCGGGTTCAAAATTTCCGCGCCAACGCGACCGGATGCGATTTCGCGCAAGGCGATCACACAGGGTTTATCGCGACCAGCTTCCACATAAGGCGCCGAGCCCAGCGCGAGCTGGCGCGCACGGGTGGTCGCGGCGAGTGTGAGTTCGAAGCGGTTAGGGATCAATTTGACGCAATCATCAACAGTAATACGTGCCATTTTCTTACTCCAGACAAGGCTGATTGCGCTGCACGGCTGGCAAACACGAATCAACCAAAACAAAATAGAAAGCGCGCGCCTTGACACTTCCTAGCGAAGCGACGCGAAATCCACACCAATTAATCAAGAAATGAGCTGTGCGTGCAACCGCAATTGTCGGGCCGCTGTCACCCGAAGCGCCCGGACAACCGACTGCAAATCGGTCAAAGCAACGCTAAAGTCTTCATTGATAATAACATAGTCAGCCTCATGAACGTGCTTCAGGTCCTCGCGGGCGGCGGCCAGGCGGCGTTCAATTACGTCCTTTGCGTCTTTACCACGCTTGACCAGACGTTCTCTGAGCACCTCGATCGACGGCGGCAGAATATAGATGTAGGTCATGTCTCGGAACAGCTTCTTGACCGAGCGAGCGCCCTGCCAGTCAATTTCAAGCAACACATCGGAGCCTTTGGCGCGTGTCTTTTCTATCCATCGACGCGAAGTGCCGTAAAAATTTCCGTAGACCTCGGCATGTTCCAGAAACTCCCCGCGTTTGACCATCGCGGCGAATTCTTCGCGGCTGACAAAGAAATATTCACGACCCGATTCCTCGCCCGGTCGTGGCGGACGCGTCGTCGTGGAAATCGACAAGCCGATATCGGGCTCCCGCTCCAGCAGGGCATTCACGAGGCTTGATTTTCCGGCACCCGATGGGGCAACTATCACGTAAAGGCAGCCGGAGACGGGAAGATTCATTGCCATTGTGCGTTTGTGGAATAGGTACGCGGGTTACTCAATATTCTGGATCTGTTCACGCATTTGTTCGATCAACACCTTCAATTCAACCGCAACTTTGGTGCTCTCGGTCGACACTGATTTTGAGCCGAGCGTATTGGTTTCGCGATTCAATTCCTGCATCAGAAAATCGAGTCGTTTGCCGACCGCGCCACCGGTTTTCACGACACGGCGCACTTCCGAAATATGGGCGGTCAATCGATTCAATTCCTCGCTCACATCGATGCGTGATGCAAACAGCACGACTTCCTGTTTCAGACGCTCGTCGGAAGCACTTCCGGCCATCGCTTCGGTGAGTTTAAGCGCAAGTTTTTCCTGATATGCCGCAACCATTTGAGGAATTAACGGCGTTACCTGTTTCACCAGGACTTCGATGGCGTCGAGGCGTTGATTGATCATGTCGGCGAGTTTTTCGCCTTCGCGCCGGCGCGTGGCATTGAGCTCGGTGATCGCACTCTTGAAAAGCGCGATCAGCGCTTCTTTGGCGGAATCTGTGCCCAATGCCTCGGCTGACAGCACGCCGGGTGCATGCATGATTTCCCAGACGGAGAGTCGGCCAGCGTCGAATTTCTTGAGAATCTGCGCCTGCGTTTCAGCGAGTGCCACGAGCGCGTCGGCGTTAGGAGCCAGCGAATCGCGTGTGGCCACCGGCGTGAAGGTAATCCGGCAATCGACCTTGCCACGCGTCAGCGATGCTGCGAGCAATTCGCGCATGGATTGCTCCAGTGAACGCAGGTCTTCCGGCATGCGCGTCTGGAACTCGAGGTAGCGGTGGTTGACGGTCTTCAGTTCGAGTGCGAACCTTCCGCCAGGCACTTCTCCGCTCACGGCGGCAAATCCGGTCATGCTGCTGATCATGGTGTGGGCGGGCTTTAAGTAGCGTGAAAGGCAGGAAAAAAGTGCGAAAAGAAAGGGATAATGGTGATAACGATAAGCGCGCGTGGCCACTGCTTTTGCGGCCCCGCTTTACATACCGAATACAACACTAGACAATTATAGCTTAGCGATTTTGCGCGCCCTGCCGCGGTGCGCAGATCCTAATCAAAAAATGGCCACGCAATCCAACGAACCGTTACCCGACGGATACCAGCTAAACAATTACACCATCGAAAAGCTGCTGTCATCGGGCGGTTTTTCGATCGTCTATCTGGGACGCGATGAGGTCGGCGCGCCGGTGGCGATCAAAGAATATCTGCCGGCAGCACTGGTCATTCGCGTTGACGGCGCAGAAGTAAAAATTAATTCCGACGAAAATCTGGCCGTGTTCCGGCACGGACTCAAGTGCTTCTTTGAGGAAGGCCGGTCCCTGGCCACGATTTCTCACCCCAACATCGTGCGCGTGGAAAATTTTTTCCGCGCCAATGAAACGGTGTACATGGTCATGCAGTATGTGCGCGGTCGCACTCTGCAGTTTCACATCCAGCGCCATCGTCACGAATTCACCGACAGCTTTGTGCGTCGCCTGTTCACGCATTTGCTCAACGGTCTGCGCGAAGTGCACGCGAACAAGTTGCTGCACCTCGATATTAAGCCGGCCAATATTTACATCACCATGGAAGGCTCGCCGGTGTTGCTCGATTTCGGCGCTGCCCGGCAGGCGCTCAACGCCGATGCGCCGCGCTTGCGACCGATGTATACCGCCGGTTATGCTGCGCCGGAGCAGTATCGTAATCAGGAGCACCTGGGGCCGTGGTCGGATATTTATGGCATCGGCGCCACGATGTACACCTGCGTTGCCGGCGTTCACCCGCAACCTGCCAGCGAACGCGAGAAAGGCGACCAGATGGTGCCCATCAGGGAACTGGCGCGCGATACTTACTCAAGTGAGTTGTTGGACATTATCGAATGCTGCCTGAAGCTTGACCACCTTGAGCGACCGCAGACGGCGTTCGAATTGCAACGGGCGCTGATGAAGGGTGTAGCGGAAGTGCGCGAGGTGGCTGAGATGGATCCAGACCTGGCTGCCAGCACCTTTTCGGGCCGCCTAAAGAGAACATTGAACAAGAAAATTTTCTGAACATGCGTTTCACTATCTTTCAGGACAGTCACGTCGGCGGCCGCAAATCAAACCAGGATCGGCTCGCTTATTCGTATTCCAAAGACGTGCTGTTACTCGTCATCGCAGATGGCATGGGTGGCCATGCGCGTGGCGAAATCGCCGCTGAAATTGCGGTCAACACGATTACCAACCGCTTTCAACAGGAAGCGCGAACCGCGCTGCGCCGTCCGAAAGAATTCCTCGAGTCCGCCATTCACTCCGCGCACCGTGCGATTGTCGCTTTTGCAGACCAGCACGACATGCTCGAGTGTCCGCGCACCACCGTCGTTGGTTGCATTGTGCAAAACGGCAAAGCCTGCTGGGCACATTCGGGAGATTCACGGCTTTATTGCATTCGCGGTGGCAAGATCGCTGTCGCCACGGCGGATCATTCGCGGGTGCGGCAATTGATCGATGCCGGTGTCATCACGGAGGCTCAGGCATTGGTGCATCCGGATCGAAACAAGATTTTCAACTGCCTGGGCGGCGTGCTGCCACCGATGGTGACGCATTCGGAAGACTGGTTGCTCAAAGTGGGCGATACGCTGCTACTTTCCACCGATGGTTTCTGGGGTCCGCTCAATGCTGACTTCATCGCCGCCAAACTACAGCGCGAAGATATTCTTACCCTTGTGCCAAAGTTGCTTGATGAGGCCGAGCGCAAAGCAGGACCCGACTCGGACAATCTCTCGGTCATTGGCCTGACCTGGGAGCATCAGGAAGTAGAAGAACCGGCGGCATCGACCGTTACGGTGACGGAACCGATTGAAGGCTTCCAGACATCGACGTTGAATAGCACGCAGAAAGCCTCGCCGTTCAAGGATGATATTTCCGACGAAGAAATCCAGAAGGCGATCACGGAAATTCAGGACGCGATCAAGCGCGCGCCAAAATAGCACTCCCATTTTTCTATTAACGGAATACCATGCCACGCTCATTCAACCGCGCTGCTGATCAATTGCGTCCCGTCGTGATTACCCGCCACTACACCAAACACGCTGAAGGCTCCGTGCTGGTCGCGATGGGTGATACCAAAGTGCTTTGTACCGCCAGCATTGAAGAGCGCGTACCACCGCACAAAAAAGGCTCAGGGGAAGGCTGGGTGACCGCCGAATACGGCATGCTGCCACGTTCCACCAACACCCGCTCGGATCGCGAAGCCGCACGCGGTAAACAGACTGGTCGCACGCAGGAAATCCAGCGGTTGATCGGGCGATCACTGCGTTGCGTGG
>JANYFH010000091.1 GCA_025362705.1 Betaproteobacteria bacterium | reverse complement strand
GCGAACGCCAGCGTGCACCAAAGGATTAACCTCAGGACACGGTCTGGGCCAATCGGAATGGCCGTGTTGCGCAGATAGCGGGATTTAGTGTTCACAGTTCGGGCTCATTATAGAAATATTCGGGGCTAATCTCCTGAGAGTGCATCCGCCGGGAGAAATTCAATAAATCTCCAGCATTGGTGCGGTTTCCAGGGCATTTTTGGCCTGAAAACCGCACCAATGCTGGAGTTTCACCAGTTTCAATGTCTTTGTCCATCATTGCTGCGGTGCAGTTGGAAAACGTCGGCGGCGCTGGCCTGCAGCGGCGTCGGCAGGGTTCACTTGCGCCGGGTTCGTCGCAGCACCGGGCGTCGCCTGTACGAAGCCGGGTGGTACCGCCATTCCTGGTCCGGCCGCAGCCGCCGGAACCGGCACGTTAGCCGTGGCACCTGGCATGGTTGGAATACCGCCAACCACAACACCCGATGGCGGCGGCTTTTGCGTCGCGCCGGTTATCGGCTGCGCACCCGGCAACCCCGGTGCTGCCACTATGGGCGCGGGTGGCGATGATGAAGTGCGTAACGACAGCTCTTCGGTTTCGTCGCCCTGCTTGAGTACCACGCGCGCGGCGTCAACGACGGACACCGAAATGCCGGTCGAGACAATTTCTGATCCTCGCGCTACACGCATACCTTTGCCGGTGGAAATTTCCACCAGAAATGCGTATGGCATTTCCTGATTTACGACCGTACCGGCAAGCCGGAATTGGCCTTTCTTCATCAGTGGTTGGGCGGCGCCGGTCACCAGCGGCACCGGGCGACGCAGCGGCAGGAACAGCGGATGTTCTGCTGTCTCTTTGAATGCGACATCCACCGGAGGCAATTCAAAAGCTGGCAACAGCGAGGTGTCGCTACCCTTCGCTGCGTGCGCGACCGCTATTACTGGCGCCGGACGCAGACTGCTTCCCCATTGTGTTTCATAGCCGATGACGCCAAGCAAGCCGACAGCGAGGCCGCCGATCAGCGCGGTGAGACCGTTACGCTGGAGCCACTGTTGCGGCATCGTGCTCATTTTGCGCTCCCCTTGGTCTGCGCTGGTGTCGCTCCCGCGTCCGCCTGCCCTGCAACCGGCGGCGTCAACTCGCTGGGCGCGCGAAGCGCGAACGCGTGAATCTCAAGCTGAATATTCATTTCCGGTTCGACGGTATTCGGCGCAGGACGCCAGGCCGATGGGACGGCCGCTGTGACGCTGAGGGTATCAACGTACAAATAGGGCTCTTTGGTTTCGAGGGCATAAAGCACGCGTCGAAGATTTACGTTGTTCGCAGCCATGTTGATTGCGGTGGCAACCTGCCGGTATGCACCGTCTTCCTTAGGCGCGTTTCCGGGTGTCGATGATCCCACCACCCTGCCACCGTTGAGTTCTACCGTTGCCCTGACCGTCTCCTGCAATTCAGCCAACGCCAGCGCTGACGATGTTCCTTTGAGAAACAGCTTTCGCACGTCGCGCGACTTGAGCAGTTCAAGTTTTTCCGTCAGGCGTGGACGCATTGCATTGAACGCGGTTTGGGTACTCACTTGACGGCTAAATCTGGCAATGCTCTCGTCGTAGTGCCGATGCAGCAGCACAGCAGGCACCGCGACCGCAGCACCGATCAATACGATCAGCAATACCAGCAACGCGACTGCCAGCCATCGGCGTTTCTTCGCGTCGGCCGGCAACCACGACAGGGCGTTCGCCGAACTCATGAACCGCTCCGTTTTGCGGTGGGTGCGCCGGGTACTACAGGTGCTTTCGCTGCTGGCGGTGGGTTGAGCGTTGAAAGCGGCGTTGTCAGCGGCGCAACCGGCGCGCTCGCGGGTGCGGCGGGGGCCGCAGCAGGTACCTGGTGCACGGGAGTCACCACTGCCGTTGGTGCTGCCGAGGTCGCTGCAGGATTGGTGGATGGCGCCGAGGTAGCGGAAGGCGCCGATGGATTTGTGGGAGAAATTGGCGCGATTACTTGAGGCGCAACAACTTCATCGATGCTTACTGCCGCTGGAACCGGGCGCGGTTTGATTTCGGCCGAGACGTGGAAGCGTTCGGTGCTGGGGGTCATGCGAAACGTTTGCGTCAACTGTTTGGAATTCTGGAACAGGGACAAGGGCGATTGCTCAAGATTTTCGATCACCTTTGATGCCGATTGGGCCTCACCCAATATGCTGACTTCGCGTACTTTGCCATTTACCTTGATATCGAGTTTCTGCACCCAGGTCGTCTCGGGAAACGTCCGCGCCAATTCTTCAAGTACGGACAACGTCGGATAAACCGCATGCTTTCTGGTCGCCAGAAAATTGTATTCTGCGATGAGCTTGGTGTACTCGGTATAAACGCGCTCCGAGATCAGAAATTCAGCGCTGGATTTTCCGGCTTGCGGTAGCAATAACTTCACCGCCTCGCGCTTTTGCCAAATCGGCAAGATGATTGCCACAAACGTGAGCACGGCTACAAGGCCAAGCAGACCGAGATTGATTTGATGGGTGCGGCTAAGTCTGCGCGCCGGTTTATCCCCGGCAGGCTGCAGATCGAACGACATCGCATTGCCTGACGTACCGTCATTGATGCCAACGGCAGCGCAACTGAGGCCCGCGCGGCGCAGCGTCTCGACCAGTGCGCTTACTTCAGGTTTGGAAGCCACTGCCAGCGACACCACGATTTGTTCCTGCTGTGGATCACGCTTCACGATTTGCACATCGTAATAGGCCTGATCCGGCGTAAATGGCGTGTGGCGATCGAGCTCAAATCCGACCACTTCGCGC
>JANYFH010000007.1 GCA_025362705.1 Betaproteobacteria bacterium | reverse complement strand
CACCAACACCGGGACGCGCGCGCGATCGATGATGATTTGCAAATTCCAGGGATTTAAAATCCCCATGCCTGAGCCGATCAGGGACGCCAGTGGCATTACCGCAACACAGCCGATTTCTTCGAGCATCTTGGCCTGAATCGGATCATCCGAGCAATACACCATCACCTGAAAACCATCCGCCACCAGTTCCTTGGCGGCGATGATGGTCTCAGGCATATTCGGGAACAGGGTTGTGTCGTCACTCAGCACTTCGAGTTTCACCAACGCGTGGCCATCAAGGAGTTCGCGCGCCAATCGCAATGTGCGAACCGCCTCTCCGGCGCTATAGCAACCCGCCGTGTTGGGCAGGATGGTAAATTTTGACGGCGGCAATACTTCCAGCAGATTTGGTTCATGCGGATTTTGGCCGATGTTTACGCGGCGGATTGCGACCGTGATGATCTCAGCGTTGGACGCATCAATTGCCGCGCGCGTTTCTGCAAAGTCCCGATATTTCCCCGTGCCCACGAGCAATCGCGAACGGTATGCGCGGCCGGCGATGGTGAATGTGTCGGGCTGAAATTCGCGAGCGGTCATTAGCCGCCTCCCACCGCGACCACGACTTCGAGTTTGTCACCATCGTGTAGCCGGGTATTCGCATGGCTGCTTTTAGGTACGATTTCGCCATTGAGTTCGATAGCGAATCGTTTCCCTGCCAATGCCATGCTCGCAATCAGTCCGGCGACGTTCAAGTCGGGTGGGAATTGTTTTAGTTCACCATTGATTTGAAGCGTCAACATGAAAAATGAAAACTGCCTGTGCATGATTTGATAAAAATTTTAACATGCACATCGCGTACGGCTGACGGCAGCGATTACATTTGCTTGAATAAATGCGCGTAAGCCCGGCTCACTTGCAACTCAGCCTTGCTGTCTTTCAGTTTCAATTGTGTTTTGCCCATGACGTCGCGCGTCGTTGCCGCGATGCGGTTGACGTTGACGATGGTCGAACGGTGAATCTGCCAGAATTCGTTTGGATCAAGTTCGGTCTGCAGATCCGAGAGCGGCGTGCGGATTAGCGATTCGCCGTCTTTGGTGTAGACGCTGACGTATTTGTCCTGCGCCTGAAAATAAAATACTTCATCGACCGGAATTTGCCGTACCCCTTCGCCAACCGATGCACGAATCCAGCGCAAATACGCGTTCTTGCTGGCCGGTAGTACGGTGGCCAATTGCTTCAGGATGCCCGCGATGTCGCCCGGTGCTTCGGCCTTCAGGATTTTTTCTTTGAGCCGTACGATGGTGCGCGCCAGGCGCTCATCTGTCACCGGCTTCAATAAATAGTCTGCGGCCTGCTTGTCAAACGCTTCGACCGCGTATTGATCATAAGCGGTGACAAACACGACGTGGGTTTTGGCCTCCAGGCGTGACGCGACTTCCAGACCCGTAAGACCCGGCATACGGATGTCAAGAAAAACAATGGAAGGGCTTTCGTCGTCCACCAATCGCATTGCCTCCAGTCCGTTTTTGGCGATGCCGACGATGGCGAGTTCGGGCCACAGCGCCGAAAGGCGGTCGTTCAGGTAGTTTGCGAGGTGTTGCTCGTCATCCGCGATGATCGCTGTCAGGTTGGTGGTCATACTAGATCAGAGGCTCCATAGAGTTTTATTAATTTATGCTATACGGAATGGCCAGCACGACGCGTGTGCCGCTCGGTTCATTTTCCTCAATCAAAACACTTCCCGCACTGCCGTAGAGCTTTCCAACTCGTTCACGCACGTTCTTCAAGCCGATGCCGTTTGAAGGCTTGTCGCCAAATCCCATTCCGGTGTCGATCACCGAGACGCGAAGTTGTTTGTTTGCAAGCTCAGCTTTGAGGTTGATGCTACCGCCTTCCACCTTCGGCTCAAGCCCGTGCTTGATCGCATTTTCGATCAGCGGTTGCAACAGCATGGGGGGAATTGTTGCGCTGTGAAGTTCACCGGGGAGATCGATGCCAACCTGCAAACGATCACCCATCCGGATCTGCAGGATCGAGAGAAAACTTTTCATCATCTCGAATTCGCTCCCTAGTGTGGTGCGCTCCCCGCGCGTGGAGGCGAGTGTCGCGCGCAAATAAGCGATGAAATCTTCGAGCATGCGTTTGGCATTGTCTGGCTCGGAATGAATGAGGCTTGTTACGTTAGCCAGGGTGTTGAAAAGAAAATGCGGCTCGATCTGCGCTTGCAACGCGCGCAGGGTCGCTTCTGCCGCGGTGCGCTCAGCAGCTTCTGCGCGTTCGCGCTCTTCGGCAAGAGCAATCTGCGCGCTGAGTTCTTCGGCGCGGCGCTTCCATACCAGCGAAAGAATGAGCGAGATCACCAGCGAAATAACCAAGCTCGTAAAGACCTGTTCGCGTGTCCCGATCCAACTCAGCATCCCCTTTCTTCCAGTGAAAAAAGCGAAGCCCCACATCGAGCCCGTCACAATGGCTGTACCAAGAACCGTATACAACAACGTCACGACAAAAAATGATTGCCGGTTGATGACCCGCATCATTGGCCCAAGTGCGGCGAATACAATCCAGAACGAAAAGCCAACGACGTTGGAGATCACCATGTATTCGCCGAAAATCTCTACAAATTGAGCGAAACCGATATTTCTGACAAACACGTATGTCAACAACGTGAATCCGACCGCGAACATCAGATTGAAAATAAGCG
>JANYFH010000006.1 GCA_025362705.1 Betaproteobacteria bacterium | reverse complement strand
CCCGCGCAATGTGTTTGGCGTACAGTCTGCAGTGGTGTCACTGCTCGCGGGCGATGTATTTCGCGATGGGCCGGTGCGACCACGCCTGTATTTGTTCCGGGTAATTTACTACGTCAATTTTCTTGCTGACCTGCCGACCGCGTTTCGCGCGTGGCGCAAACGCCAGCGCGACATTCAGGTGCCGGGGGAAGGCCTATGAGACAAACGCGCTGGCGAGCTACCTGGCTAACGGCGTTTATCGTCGCCGGTGCATCGTCGGCACGAGCGGAGATGCTGCCGCTGTGGGAAGTCGGTGGCGGTGTCGCCGCGATCAGCTTCCCGGATTATCGTGGCAGCACCAGTCGTCGCAGCTATCTGTTGCCCGTACCGGTGCTGGTGTATCGCGGCGACATCTTCCAGATTGATCGCGAGAAAATGCGCGGACTGGTATTCAAAAGTGATCGCGCTGAACTGGATGTATCGATCAGTGGTTCCGTACCTGTTCGCAGCGACGGCGATCGCGTGCGCGAGGGCATGCCGGACCTTGATCCGTCTCTGGAAATTGGTCCTTCGCTGAATATTTGGCTGGCCAAAACGGAGAATTCAAAACTGGCGCTCAGGCTGCCACTGCGCGCGGTCATTGCCAGTGATTTTCGTTCAGTGCACAGTGCCGGTGTGCTCGCCAATCCGAATCTCAATCTAGATTTGAGAGCGATGCAGGGATGGCGCGTGGGGCTGGTCGCCGGCGCGCTGTTCGCTGACCGCAAGTATCACGAACATTTTTATGGTGTGGCCCCCGAGTTTGCCAGACAAGGTCGTGCGGCGTATCGTGCGCCCGGTGGCTACTCTGGTGCGCAATTTATTGCGGCGCTTTCACGGCGCTTCGAGCCGGCATGGGTGGCCGGGTTCGTGAAATACGACGTGCTCAATGGCGCAGCATTCGCATCCAGTCCATTGGTTGAGCGGCGCAATAATGTATCAGTGGGCATCGCCGTCACATGGGTATTTGCGCAGTCCGGCACACGGGTTGAGCGAAATGAGTAACGATGTGTCGGCGTTTGCCCGGGCACGAAATACTGAATACACTGTAGACAACCTTGAAGATCTCTAAAAATTGATCGATATGCACGCTCGCTACCCTAAAACTGTTGTCATCATTCCCGCCTACAACGAAGCCGCCACCATCCGTGCGCTGGTTGAAGCAGCATTGAAAATCGTGCCCGATGTCGTGGTCGTCGACGACGGTTCGTCCGACAATACCGTTGATCAGCTGCAGGGCTTGCCGGTGTCGGTGTTGCGCAACGAGCGCAACGCCGGCAAAGCCGCGAGTTTGTGGAAAGGCTTCGAACATGCGCTCGCCGACGGTGCACAGTTCGTGGTCACGCTGGATGGAGATGGTCAGCACAACCCCGACGACATGCCGCGTCTGCTCGCCGTGGCCGAGCGATCGCCACAACATATCGTCATCGGCGCACGGCTGCATGACAAAAAGAATTTCCCGGCGCGCCGCTACTACGCGAACCAGTTCGCGCGCTTCTGGATTTCATGGGCGGCCGGCTACCCAATCGCTGATACCCAGTCTGGGTTTCGCGTTTATCCGGCTTCGCTATTTACCAAAATCACGCATCGCAGTGTCGCCTGGAATGGCTTTGTGTTTGAAAGCGAGGTGCTGATCGAGGCGGGCGCGCTGGGTATGCAAAGTATTGCGGTCGCCATTCCCGGAATTTACCCTAGGCAGGCGCGTCCCAGCCATTTCCGGCCAGTGCTCGATATCGCCCGCATTGTGGTCATGGTGGCTGGCCGTTTGCTACGGCGTGGCATGCACCCTGTGGGTTTGTGGCGCAGTCTCAACCTGCCGATGGCGATCGAAATTGCGCCGGATCTTGCCCACGCTGGTACAAGTAAGTCACCCGTGCTAAGACAGTAGGGCGCAATAGGGTGCAACGGGGCACAATGGCGCGCAAAAGGCGAGGCTGTCTCAGCTCGCGGTCGGCAGAGTGTAGTCTTTGAAGTCTTCGCGCATTTTCGTCTTCAGCAGCTTTCCCGTTGCCGTATGCGGCAGTTGATCGACAAACACCACATCGTCTGGCATCCACCACTTGGCGATCTTGCCGTCAAAGAATTTCAGTAGTTCTTCGCGTGTGACCTCGGCATCTTTCTTCTTCACCACGACCAGCAACGGACGTTCGTCCCACTTCGGGTGTGCGATACCGATGACGCCCGCTTCCTGCACTGCCGGATGCGCCACCGCAATATTCTCAAGGTCAATCGAACTGATCCATTCACCGCCCGATTTGATCACGTCCTTTGAGCGGTCGGTAATCTGCATGTAGCCGTCGGCATCAATGTTGGCTACGTCGCCGGTTGGGAACCAGCCGTCTCTCAGGGCGGAATGTTCTTCCCGGAAATATCGATCCACGATCCATTGTCCGCGAACCATCAAGTCACCAAAGGCTTTCCCATCGTGCGGCAACTCATGACCTTCGCCGTCAACAATTTTCATTTCCACGCCGTAAAGAACCCGACCCTGTCTGATCTGCACTTTGAACTGCTCGGCGGGTGAGAGCGCAAAATGCTTCGCCATCAGGCGGCAGACAGTGCCGATTGGCGACATTTCCGTCATTCCCCAGGCGTGCACCACGCGCACGCCGTAGTCGCGCTCAAACGATTCGATCATCGCCGGCGGGCACGCAGAGCCGCCGATGATGGTTTCCTTGAGCGTGCTGAACTTAAGGTTGTTTGACTTCACATGGGTGAGCAACCCGAGCCACACGGTAGGCACGCCAGCGCTTACGGTCACTTTTTCCTGTTCAAACAAGGTGTGAATGCTCGCGCCATCCAGCGCAGCCCCGGGGAACACCAGCTTCGCGCCGGCCGCCGTACACATATACGGAATGCCCCAGGCATTGACGTGAAACATCGGCACGACGGGCAGCATGACATCGCGCGCCGAAATGTTGAGTGCCTCGGGGGACATCCCGCTAATCGTATGCAGCATCGTTGAGCGATGTGTATACAGCACACCCTTCGGATTTCCGGTGGTGCCGGAGGTATAGCAAAGCGAGGAGGGCGTAAGTTCATCGAACTGCGGCCATTCATATTCGCAGCTTTCGGTGGCGAGTAATTCTTCGTAGCAAAGCAGATTGCGGATATTTGAATCAGGTATTGCTTTTTCGAGGCACGCACGGTCGGCCATCGCGATGAAACCTTTGACGCCGTGTGCCTTGGCAGCGAGAGCTTCGATAAGCGGCGCAAACGTGAGATCGAAAAATATGTATTTGTCTTCGGCGTGATTGGCGATGTAGGCGAGCTGTTCAGGAAAGAGGCGCGGGTTAATCGTGTGCATCACCGCACCCATGCCGGAGACCCCGTAATAAAGTTCAAAGTGCCGGTAACCGTTCCAGGCCAGTGCACCGATGCGGTCACCATTGGCGACGCCCAATCGCGTGAGCGCGTTCGCCAGCCGTTTGGCTCGTTTGCATGCCTCGCCATACGTGGTACGGTGAAGCACAAACGCGGCGCCGCCTTCGACGGTGCGCGAAATGATTTCAGTCGTACCGTGGTTCCGAGCGGCGTGCTCGATCAATGATGAAATGAGCAGCGGGCGCTGCATCATGCTCGACATGGCATTCTCCATTTATTTTTTGTGCTACGCCTATTTTGGCATAGTCGGATGTGGAGGATGGTGAGGGGTTAGTTCGTGGCGGGAAGGTTCCGGAAGAGATGGATGGTAGCAACAAGGTGCATAAAGCCAGCCGAAAGGACGATGCCGGAGAAAACAAGATCGCGGATTACCACCTGATGCCCGGCAGTGAAGATGCTTATTTTGTAAAGTTGCAAGACAAGTGCGAGGCCGCGGATCATATACACCGCCGTGATTGCTGTGATGATCCACGGCAGTAATGGCAATGGCGCGACGATGCCTGCGGCCGAGAATGCATACGCACTCCAGGTAAAAAGTATCGTCGCGATAATGGCGGTGACGACATGTGGTTTGTGCGATCCGCGCGCCACGGCATCGGCATACGAATCAGGGGCACGAAAAAAACGATACGCTCGCGGACCTGAAACGATAATGCCCAGGTGCGCCAGCGCAGCAATTGCGCTGACGCTTCCACCGAGAATGAAAAATGTCTCGTGCATATTGATCAATAAATTGGCGCCGGCCCCGGAAACGCAGACCATTCATCGACTTGCGGTGGCAGCAGAAATTCCACGCGATTGGCCAGGAAATCAGCTGTGGCCGCAATCACATTTTGGTCGCGTAGAATTTTCCTGTGCCCCAGGCTATAAGTGCGTTTGAAACGCGCATCAGGCCAGGACCGCGCAACACAGAGTCCGCTTTCGATGCGTACATCCTTGTCGTCCTGATCGTGAATCACCAGTGCCTTGGCCGTAAGCGCTGCCACAGCGCCCGGCATTTCGAATTCCTGCCAGTTCACGCCGATTTTTTGTTCCAGCCGCCATTGCATGGCCGCGCGGATACGTTCAGGCAAACCAATCATGCGCGCAAAAAATCGGGAATAGCGAATCAGCGAAGCGGGCGGCGCGATCTGCACCACACGCACGTTGCGCAGGTCGCGCAATTCACCACGTAACGCGATGCCAATACCAGCACAGCCCAACGAGTGGCCGACGAATCCGGCGACGGCGACGCCTTCCGTCTCGGCCGCGCGCACGACCGCAGTCACACCTCTGGCGAAATCGGTAATTGGTGCCTCAACGCCTTCGCTCATGCCGTGGCTGACATGATCGAATAGCCACACCTGAAATCCTGCATCGACCAGTGCGGATACAAATTCGCGAAATTGTGCGCCGCGCCCACCCCAACCGTGGCTCATGATGATGGCCGGACGCCAGCGATCGCCGAATTGCCATGCGGCAAGTGTGCCCATGCGTACCGGGATCGACAGACGACGACCGCCTCGCAGGTGACGCAATTCGGGTGGCGTGTGCGCATGAAATGGCGGCGTGATGAAGCGTTTGGCAGCAGTGCGTGCTACCCACGCGGGGGCAATTGCGGCGGCAATGCGGGTGCTGGTGCGGAGGAGCGGTAGTTGAATATGTTTTCGAACGATCGTGCTATTAAAGATGCTGGTAAGGGCAACATTCATGATGATCTCCTTCTCGGAAAGAACTACTTGATTGCGCGACGCGCGACGCTGCTACCGGGATTTTTTTGCGCCAGACTGGACGACGTGAGCCTGTCAAAAGCCTTGCGCGCCCGCTCGTTGGCTTTGGCGTCCTCGAACAGATTGCGTGAGCGATAGCAGCTCGAAATAATGCCGAACAACTCGAACGCGAACTGCTCCGGATCGGTATCGGCGGCGAATTCACCGGTGTCGATGGCCATTTGCACGCCGCGCATGATTTGGTCATGCATGCGCTGCATATGTTCCACGACCGCATCGCGCATCGGGCCCGGCCGGTCGTCGAATTCGGTATTCGCCGCAATCATCGGGCAGGCCTTCAGGCCACTGCGTTCGATCCACTGTAGCCAGTTATCAAAAACAACGGACAGGCGCCGCAATCCGCGCGGCGCTTTCAATGCCGGAATAAACGCGACCTCGTTGTAGCGGCGCACCGCTTCGTCGAGCGTCGCGATCTGCAATTCTTCCTTGGAACCAAAATGCGCAAACAAACCGCTCTTGGACAAACCGGTCTGCTCGGCGAGCAGACCGATGGTGAGGGCGTCAAATCCATGCACCCCCGCATGCTGCACGGCAGCCTCAAGGATTACAGCGCGGGTCTCTTCGCCCTTGGAAAGTTTTGTTGGTAATGCTGACATGGTGCGAATAATAGTACGACCGTTCGTATCATGTCAAGAAGTATTTTTGCGGCCAATTGCGTGAGAATCGGTCATGTGCGCCTTGTGTGCAATAGTGGAAAACACAAGAACAGGCGCGGTGACAGCGTTGCCCTGGCCATTCAGGCATTACTCGCCGGCAACCGAATCGTGTATTGCCCCGATTTGTCATCCCGCACCACGACGACCATTTTGCGTTTCTCCGCATCCTCGACCAATTCCTTGAAGCTGCGATAACCGTAGGAGGACTCATTGAAACCAGGCTTGCGCCGCTGCATTGTTGGTTTCACCATTGAGCCCCAAAGCTTTTCATCCGAGCCGCGTTCGTTGATTAAATCCTCAACGGTATCGACAAGAAACTCAAGCACTTCAAGGCGCTTGTCATCTTCGGGTTTCTGCGCCGCTTCTTTTGTTTTGGATGCGGCGGGTTTGGCCGTGGCTCGCTTGCTGGCTTGTTTCTTCGCTTCCTGCGCGCGGACCAGATCGTCGTAATAAATAAACTCGTGACACGCGCCGCTCAGCAAATCCGATGTCGAATCTTTCACGCCGACGCCGATCACACGTTTATTGTTTTCCTTCAGTTTGGATACCAGCGGCGAAAAATCAGAGTCGCCGCTGATGATGACAAAGGTATCGACGTGCGCCTTGGTATAGCAGAGGTCGAGTGCATCGACCACCAGGCGAATGTCTGCGGAATTTTTTCCGGATTGCCGCACGTGAGGAATTTCAATCAGCTCGAATGCCGCCTCGTGCATTGTCTTCTTGAATTCTTTGTAGCGATCCCAGTCGCAATAAGCTTTTTTGACAACGATGCTGCCCTTGACCAACAAGCGTTCAAGTACTTTTTTAATATCGAATTCCGGATACTTCGCGTCGCGAACGCCAATAGCGACGTTCT
This sequence comes from Betaproteobacteria bacterium, assembly GCA_025362705.1. Lineage (GTDB taxonomy): Bacteria > Pseudomonadota > Gammaproteobacteria > Burkholderiales > Usitatibacteraceae > UKL13-2. The sequence continues at coordinate 3,739 of JANYFH010000006.1, read as the reverse complement.
CAAAGTCACAGAACAAAGCCATGTTGGTAATTTCGGGTTGTCCAGCCATTTTGGTTTCTTTCAAAAAATTATTCGTTGCCACGCGAGGTCAATTTTTGGCATCGGCGTACTTATCCATCATACTCGTGACCGTTCACCTATCGTGCCGCCTTCGATGCTCCGCTTCGCCGCCAATATTTCATTCATGTTCACCGAGCTACCCTTTCTGGAACGCTTCGGTGCCGCGCGTGCTGCCGGGTTTGATGCGGTTGAATTTCACTACCCGTACGAATACGATTCCCGCGACGTACGCGCGCAACTGGACTATCACCGGCTTGTTCCTGTGTTGATCAATGTTCGCTCAGGTTTGGCAGCATGTGGTGAATGGGGATTCGCCGGGGTGCCCGGGCGGGAAGAGACATTTCGTTTGTGTGTATCTGAAGCGATTGAATACGCGCTTGCTATTGGCGTGCCGCAGCTCAATTGTCTCGCAGGTGTGCAATCGTCGGGCATGGATGCCGGTTTGTGCGAAGCTGCATTGATCACAAATTTGCGCTACGCCGCACGCGAATGCGCGCATGTGAATCTGGCGCTGAATCTTGAGCCGATCAATACACAGGACGTGCCCGGTTATTTGGTCAGCAATACGACTCACGCAATTCGTGTGATGGATGCTGTTGGTGTCGACAGTCTCAAGCTGCAATTCGATTGCTATCACATGCAGATCATGGAAGGCGGCGGGGCGAGCGCATTGGGGGCAACAATCAAAAGGTTACTTCCGCGCATCGGCCATATTCAGTTTGCAGATACGCCGGGTCGCAATGAACCGGGTACCGGCGTGATCGACTATCGGGATATCTTCAAGCAAGTGGCACGCATGGTCGTGAGTGGCAAATACGGCGGCTGGGTGAGTGCCGAGTATCGACCGAGCATAGGCAAGCGCACCGAAGAGACGCTAGGCTGGTTCAAGGATTACGGCCATGACAGCGAGGGATGAAGCAGAATTACGAGACTTAGCTAAACCAGGTTAAACGCAAGAGCAGAATCCACAGGATGCCTCCCAACAAGGCACCGGAAAGGAGACCGACAACTACGGTGAGAGGCTCAGCGCCCGGTTTTGCGTGATGCGCGAGGCCCGCTGCGCGAAGTTCGCGCAGTGCGTGAAGGGCTACTCGCATGCTACCTGCATCAACATTGCTTCTACTCCTCAAAAGCAAATGCGCTGTCGCCGCGTCTCGCTGACCCTGAAAATTTTCTAAGGAGTGCGAAATCTCATTGACAACGGAGAAATACTACCTGCAAAAATGCATGGTACGCAAGTACATTCATCGCAATTTGCGGGTCAATTGTGTCGTGAATGTGACGGCTGTATCGATGTCCGGGTACGACTCACGCAGGGTGTATACCAGCATAAATAAATCAAGCCCCAGCATCGGCGGCATTTTCATGGCAAAAAACCTCTGAAAGCCGCACCAATGCTGGCGTTGTATGGATTTATCGTGGATTCGACCTTGGATGAAAGGTAGGCAAATCTGACCGGTCAGGCGTCGAATCGACAGTTGCTCAAAGTCGTGCAAGCTGCTATTTGGCGTTCGTTTTGGAGGGGCGCTGTATCAGTTTGAAGCTGGCATCGATGGGTGAATCAGTGGGCATTGCGCAGGTGTTGTCCAGGCTCACGCCAACAGAAGATGTTGGGGCAAGACTGATCGCGTAAGTACCCGGCTTCGTGCCCGCCTGTGGCGAAATATCGAAAGTCTCGAGCAATTGGCTCGCTGTGGTCGTTACGCCGATGCGCGAGACCGTGGCACCGAAATCCGACGTTGCGGCCGGGTGTGTGATGGCAATCGGAAGGGCCAGGTCGCTGTTGGGATCAGAATAATTTGCGCCGAATGCCACCGATGTGACTTTGAAGCGACCACTATTGCGTATGTCTGCCGCCTGCAATTTGGCAGTATAACCGCATAGCGTTTCGGTAGTCGCATTCACGCATAGCGACATTTTTACAGTTGAGCCACCGGTTTCAAAACTGGCTGAGGGAACGCCTGCGCAGGTGGAACCCACGGAGAAGAATGCGGTAATTTTCGCCTCCGATTCTGATGCGGTAGCGAGTGTGCAAAAGGCCGTGATGGTCGCCATGACAACCAAAAAATTGTTGCGATGCGCGCTTGGGGATTTTGATGAGGCCATTATTTCCTCCACGAGTTCGGTCATACGCGCTAAGCGCCAGCTTGTATCCAGATGATTTTCAAGTATCGAAGAAATTGCCGAGTTCGCCGTCGGTTTCGCTGGTTGGCATCGCGGCTACGGCTGCGGCAGCAACGACCGGTGCCGCCATCGGCGCAGCCGCCGAGAGCGGCTTTGTCGCTACTGGCGCCGTGCTTCCAACTGCTTCTTCCAGCGCCCGGGCGATCGTTGCAACATCCATCGGTATGCGGCCCTGCGAACGCAACAGGATGCGTGAGGGGATATCGAGTAACCGCGCAGTTGCCAGGCGCATGTTGGACGCAGTGTTGAGCTTCGGCAGTAGGTGTGTGTTCCGCCAGCCGCCGCTCTCACTTTCGATGGCATCGATAATTGCTTGTTGCGAGCGGGCAATTCCTGCAAGGAGTTCGGCGACTTGTTCAGTATTGAGATTCATGGGGAGACTCAAAGGTTACACGGGTTGAACGCGGCGGAAAGACGACCGACCAACGTCAAGCGCTACGCTGAAATCGTAGGTTAGCACAGCGACTGCAACGGCAATGTATGCGCACAATGTCAAAGGCAGGGCATTCGCTATTTGCGACGCTTCATCCATTCGATCAGCTTATCTGAAGGAATTGCCGGGCTGATCACGAAACCCTGCGCAATGTCGCAACCCATACGCTTGAGATCCTTGAGTGTAGCTTCGTCTTCCACGCCTTCAGCGACGACTGTGAGTTCGAAGTTGTGCGCAAGATCGATCACAGACCGCACGATTTGCTGATCGCCCTTGTTGTCGCGCATGTGTTGCACAAACAATTTGTCGATTTTCAACTCGTCCAGCGGGAAACGCTTCACGTACGAAAGGGACGAATAGCCGGTACCGAAATCATCTACTGAAAGGGCTACCCCCATTTTCTTCAACTGATTCATGATCGCCAGCGAGTATTCGAGGTCGTTGATGGTAGCGTCTTCAGTAATTTCGAGCGTCAGGCGCGAGGGATCTGCCTGCCACGTGCCTAGCGCCTGGCTTACCAGGCGTGGCAACTCAGCATCGCCCAACGTGATGGTGGAAAGATTCACTGCCACGTCGAGCATGATGCCGAGGTGTTTCCATTCCGACTGGTGCCGCAGAGCCGTATTCAACACCCACTCCGTGAGACTGCCGATCATGCCATTCGACTCCGCAACCCGGATCGCGACCGGAGGTGGAATCGCACCTTGACCGGGCAGCGTCCAGCGCAGCAGCGCTTCCACGCTTCGGCACCGACCGGTCTTCAATTCGATTTTTGGCTGATAGTAGACTTCAAGCTGATTGGTTCGTATCGCCTCGCGCAGTTCGACATTCAGGCCAGTGTAGGTATCTGCCGCACGCCTGTCGTCGGCCTGAAAAATATACTGCGCAACGTCACGGCTGCGCGCAATGTGTCTGGCAATATCGGCGTGAACCAGGAGTTCTTCGGCGTTCTTGGCTTGCCCCGGAAAAGTAGCGATGCCGATGATCGGTCGAATCGTGAGGAGATTTTCTTCAACGGTGAATGGCGCTTCGAATGTGTTTAGAAGTTTGGCAGCAGCAAGC
>JANYFH010000416.1 GCA_025362705.1 Betaproteobacteria bacterium | reverse complement strand
GCGCATGCAAATCGCCACGCAACAACTGACCAAAACCAGTGAAGTGGCCAGAGTGAAGCGCGAAATCGCTCAGCTCAAAACCATTCTCACTGAGAAAACGAGGGCCGCGTAATGGATCAAGCAACTTCAGTGGCAACCGTGGAAAAAAACAAACGCACGCTGACGGGTCGTATTGTCAGCGACAAAATGGACAAGACTGTCACCGTCTTGGTTGAGCGCGCTGTAAAGCATCCGGTGCTCGGCAAAGTGGTGCGTCGTTCAAAAAAATATCACGCGCATTCGCCGAACAATGAATTCAAGTCTGGCGATACCGTGATGATCGAGGAATGTCGTCCCCTGTCGAAAACCAAAGCCTGGCAAGTGACCAAGCTGTTGGAAAAAGCGCGCGTCGAGTAATTCTCGAACGGCTTTAAGAAAACAAAAAAAGCCCGCGTTGTGAGACGCGGGCTTTTTCTATTGCGACTTTCAAGCAGCGCCAGTTATAGAGTTTCGCAGTCCGCGCTCACGATTTTGTCACCCCGGCTATTGGGTCTCGCCACAACTACGAAATCAGCGCCGCAATATCAAACGCCCAGGAAATTTTCACGAACACTTCGTTCTGCCGCTGCTTGAAAGTTATACTCGTGTCGATGCTTCGCGTCGTGTTGGCGCCCACATAGATATTCGTACCGAGGCTATGCAGATGTCCATACACCAGCGACAGCGTTTCGGTTTTTTCGTTGGTACTGACCGGCGAAGTGTAAAACGCTGACCCGCGTTTGACGCTGCTGTATTGGCCAATCAGCCGCAAGTTGTCACGCGCTGTGAAGTGATAGACCGAAGTAATTTGCACCGCGCGCTCGTGTAACGCGATCTCATTGCCTCTCGAAAGGGCGCCGGAACCCATCACCGATTCATCGATGCGTGGCTCAATCTCGAATCGATCAGATATGCGCAAAGTCGCATTGGCGCCGATGAAATAGCCGCGGCGAATAGCATTGGCCGCGACATCGGGCCGGTCACCGATACCCGCTTCGAGGTAGAAGCGCGAGAGCCAGGTCCCTGGCGTGGATTCAATCGAGGCAAAGAACTGGTCACGTTTCAAAGTGCCGCCCTCATTGCGAAAACGCACGCTGGTGTTGGGCCGCCACTCAACGACTATGTTAGTGTTCATGGCAGTTGCGAGAAAAATGCCCGGCACAATTTGCTGATAAAGCAAGTTGCCTTCGTCGTCCACTTTGCGAGCGACATTTACATACGGAGAAACCTCGTGGAACGGCCCGACGTTGTTCCATTTGCGCTGGACTTCCTGATAAACGTTCGTGTATCCCGCCTGGCTAAAAAAACCATTGTCCGCACGAAAACCACGACCAACTTGCTCGAAGCCGCCGACAATTCCCCATATCGGGTCGCGGTAATTGTAATCAACCAACGCAGCAAAGCCATTGTCGGGTACTCCCGGCTCACGCAGATTTCTTGGATCCTTTGTGAAGCTGCCCAATATCTGGCCGCGCACGCGAGTCTCACCATTCGGTCTCCAGACGAAATCAATTCCAGCGACCCGGTTATAAGCGGATGGTTTGCCCGGTGTGCTCTCGTAGGTACGATCAGTCAATAGCCCGCCTATGGATAACGCGCCCAGATGAGAACGAAAGCGGCCGATGGTCGCCTGCGATTTTGATTCCTGATTTGCGAAATCGGTATTGAGCGGACCTGGCAGGAGGATCGATCCCTTGCCGTCATCGCGCACAGTAAGGAAAGTGAAATCATTGCTGTCATTGCGCTGGGTAAGGCGAGCACCCCACGTCGGATCGTTGATCGAGCGGGTGTAGATGGCGCCACCAAACGGCGTTGAAAGAATATCAGCACCCTCGAGAAAAAACGGACGCTTCTCCGGAAAATACAGCGCGAACTGCGCGTTGCTCGCCAGTTGTGGCGTGTCGAGTTCCACTTGCGAAAAATCGGGATTGATCGTCGCATCAAAAACCAGATCAGGACGCGGTCGAAATTTGATATCGACACCCGCGACAAAATCGTTACTCGTTTTGCGCAATTCGTTACTGGATTTGTCCGTCGTGCGGCGCAAGGTCACCTGCGGTGTGACCGTGAACTCGCGACCCGCCGGCAAATCCTTCATGCCCTCGAGTGTCTGTGCATAGCAAAGAAAACAATTCGAATCGCGCGGAATACGGCCGTTCGCAATCCGATATTGCTCGCCCCGCGAAATGCCACGAACGATCTGGATGCTCCATGTTGCCGAAGGCGGATCGGAATAGCGCAACGTCGAAAACGGAATGCGCAACTCCGCCGTCCAGCCCGTTGCAGTACGCGCGGTGCGCACTTCAAATTCAAAGTCAGGTGAATAATCTTCGTTGGTCGTGTCCTCATTGAATAGGCCATCGCCGATTGCGCCTGCCGCATTGAATCGGAATATCTGTGCAAATTTGCGTGTGCCAACCGGGTCAATGTGAATCGCAAAAAAATCCTGCGAGCCGTTCACCTGATCGCGCCGCACCAGTGGTGCATCGATCTTGCCCGGGTCCGGATCGTGTGCCGTTACGCCGATGTAGAGCGCGTGTTTGTCGTACGCGATGCGCGCTTCGGTTGCGAATTTGGAAGACTTCGCATCCTGCGGGCGATATTCGTAAAACTCCGTCATTGGCGCGATGCGCTGCCAAACCGCGTCGTCGAGTTTGCCATCAACCACAATTTTTTCGCCCGGCAGAAGTGCTGTGGCCGTGATCGGTGCATTGCGGCGCTCCGCCGGCGTCTGTGCGAGCGCCAATGGAATCGAACCAATACCGACACAAATCGCCATCAAGTGATGTAGTTTCACGATATGAATTCTTTTAGGATTGGCGAACAATTTTCCCAGCGCATATAGCGGGATTGGAAGTTGCGCACGAGTCTAGGCGCAATTGTGAAATCGGCAATCCTGTTTGGATGAAATGCAGAAATCACGGATTGGAACGCGAAAGCGGCGCGTTCGCAGATCTGGAAGCGGCGCTAAATTGAAATTACAATTGCCGGGATTGATTCAGCTGGTGACTGCACTTGCCTTCAATGCCGATGTGCCGACGACGCACAATCGGGAGATCGCGAAGGTGATGGCGTGGAGCTTGGTGGGTAGTAAAGGTTTTGATGCGAGTGGAAAATACATTTAGTACGTCCCATTCGTCGCAGGTGGCTCGGCTAATATGCTTGGGTGATCGTCGATTCCATATGGCAAGATCGCGACGGTCCGAAAGGAAAACTCATGCACATCGCTGGAAAAAAGATTCGTACTTTGGAAAATTCGCATTTGAGATTACGCCTGCTGCGGTCACTCCGGCGCATGCACGCGGATGCGGCTAAATTATGGTGACCTGATGTTCAATCCCGCACTCAACGCCGCCGCGCTGACCGCTGCCTTCAATGGCCGCCGCCGCTTGCAGATTCAAAATGTCCTTGAGATTGAGATAGCCAATGGACTGCACGAATGCCTGATAACAAAAGTGCCCTGGGAGTTCGCTTGTCGGCGAGAAGGCGGCGAAGTGGTTCTCTCTCAGCTGGATATGAGATCAATGACCGCCGCCGCGCATGGTGCCTTGGCACAGCAGATCATTGAGGGTGCGCGACGCCAGTTTCAGTTCGCGTTTTCCAAGTATTCCATGGTCGATGCATACCGGCGTGGCAACATGCCCGATCCGCGTTTGACGGCAATGCTCGAAACGCTCGCCTCGCAACCAACCATCGACTTCATTCGCGCGATCACGGGCGACAACGGTATCATGCGCGTGGATGCACAAGCCACGCTTTACGATGCCGGTAATTTCCTGAAGCTGCACAATGATGCCGAATACGATGGCCTGCCGCGGCGCTTCGCCTATGTGCTGAACCTTGGCCGAGACTGGCAGGCTGACTGGGGCGGATTGCTGCTCTTTCACGACGAGGCTGGAAACGTCATCGACACGTTCGTGCCGCATTTCAATTCGCTTTCACTATTTGCTGTGCCCGCCCTGCATAGCGTTTCTTTTGTGGCGCCATACGCGCTACAGCCGCGGCTCGCCATCACGGGTTGGTTTACGGGCTGAGAATAACTGGGCTGGCTTGTTTCCCCGAGACGTCGCGCGCCAAAATGAAGCTGAAATTACCGGACGCCATTCAGGTGGCGAGCGCGCTTAGCGTAAATGCCGAGACACTGGTGACGCACGATTGGGGTTTGCGAAGGTGAAGGGGTTGCGAGTTTTTTGGAAAGTGGAAAATGAAAGCAAACGAACAGACAACTTTTGATTCAAACAATCCGAATGACCGACGTGCGATGAGAAATAAAGCGCGGTCATCGTATCAAAAATTGGCCAACTTAATTTGGCCGCAAAGCACTTCAAGTCAACAAACTGCGTATGTTCAGGAAGTGGGACGTCGACTAGACCAATTGGAAATATTTGCGAAGTATGTCGACAAACTAAATCGTGAAATCGCCAAGAAACTCTGCGCTTTTCACAAGGTGGAACCGCAAGCACTTGAGCTTCCATCAGCGCTTTTTTTAGGCAGACAGGAAGAGCAAATCGCATTTATTGAGGCGTATTATTTATTAGCTTGGCGTTTACTTGAAGCGGCCAAACATGTCAAAGGCTTCGAAAAAATGGACAAAAAGGCCAAGGGCGTGGTGAAAGTAAGAAACCGTCTCATACAACATCCAGAATGCGATGGCGTATTCGAGTGGTCGTACGCAATTGTGGGCACAACAGGCGACATTAAGTTGAAACCCATGCCAATGATCGCGGGTCAACCCAGATTCTTGGATAGGGGCTTTGCCAATAATGACCTTGAGCTACACGCCTCGATATTTGACGCAGCGTCACTCAGTATCGAAATCATAGGGGATAGCGCAATCGGCGGCAGGCGCGTAGTTTTTTTCTTTGTACAAGGTAAATAGCTTCTACTGATTTGGGATGTGGGGAATCAGCACTTGTAAGCGCTCGCGAAGCAGTAGGTATTTATGACTTACCCCAGCGCCTGCTCAATATCCCCCTTCAAATCCTGAAGGTCCTCAACACCCACCGACAAGCGCACCAAGCTGTCACTAATTCCCAGTTGCTTGCGGATATGCGCCGGTATCGACGCATGCGTCATGATCGCGGGATGCTCGGCGAGACTCTCCACGCCACCCAGACTTTCCGCGCAAACAAAAATTTTCAGTCGCTCCAGAAAACGCCGCGAATCGTCAAGATTGCCTTTGAGAATCGGTGTGACCATGCCGCCGAATCCGTGCATCTGTTGCTTCGCGAGCGCGTGCTGCGGATGCGATGCGAGGCCGGGATAAAAGACTTTCTCCACTTTCGGATGCGTCGTCAGCCATTCGGCAATCGCTAGCGCACTTTCGCAATGGCGCTCCATTCTGAGATGCAGCGTTTTCAGTCCGCGCATGGCGAGGAAGGAATCAAACGGCCCGAGGATGCCGCCCACCGCGTTATGCAGATACGTGAGGCGCTCGGCGAGCTCACCTTTTTCGCGCGCGACCACCATGCCACCGACCATATCGGAGTGGCCGTTCAAATACTTGGTGACGGAATGCACGACCAGATCAAAGCCGTGATCGAGCGGGCGCTGGACGTACGGCGTGGCGAAGGTGTTGTCGGCAACCGAAATCAGTTTGTGTTTTTTCGCAATCGCAGCCACCGCGGAAAGATCGACCAGTTTCAATAACGGATTGCTCGGCGACTCGACCCAGATCATTTTCGTATTGGGCTTGATAGCGGCTTCGATCTTTGTTGGATCGGTCATGTCCATGAATGTGAATTCGAGTCCAGCCGAGCGCTTCCTTACGTTTTCAAACAGGCGGTAGCTGCCGCCGTACAAATCATCGAGTGCGATGACGTGGCTGCCAGTATCCAGCGCGTCGAGGACCGTCGCGGAGGCGGCAAGTCCAGAGGCGAATGCAAAACCCCGCACGCCATTTTCCAGATCCGCCACGCAGCGTTCGAAGGCCATGCGCGTGGGATTGTGCGTGCGGCCATACTCGAAGCCCTTGTGTACGCCGGGACTGGATTGCACATACGTGGAGGTGGCGTAGATGGGTTGCATCACCGCACCGGTGGTGGGATCGGGTTCTTGCCCGGCGTGGATGGCACGGGTGCCGAAGAGGTGTTTGGTTGTCATGATTATTTTGTCCGGCGACGTAGATAGTTGAGAAGATCGTAGCGTGTGATAAGTCCAAGAAATTTCTCGCCATCCTGCACGATGGCGACAAAGCCCTTGTCAAAAATCGGCAGCAACGCGGCCACCGGCTCAGACACCTGAACCGTTTTAATTTTCTCCGTCATCGCGCCGACGACCTTGGTCGTGAAACGTGATTCATCGCCGATCACAGCCATGAGAATGTCGGATTCATCGATGATGCCGATGACTCTGTCATTATCCAGCACGGGTAGCTGCTGAAAGTCGTACAGCTTCATGCGCGCATACGCCGCCTGCAAGGTGTCATCGGGTTTGCACGTTACGGTGGCGCGGTCTTTGTGATGACGTGCGATGAGATCCGTGAGGTCGCCCTTGGTCGCGACCTTGATGATGCCCTGATCGACAAGCCAGTAATCGTTGTACATCTTCGACAAATATTTGCCACCGACATCACAGACGAGTGTTACCACGCGTTTCGGCGTTGTTTGTTCGCGGCAGTAGCGCAATGCCGCAGCAAGCAAGGTGCCGGTGGATGAACCACCCATGATGCCTTCCTTCTGCAACAGCTCACGCGCGGCCAGCAAGGCTTCGCCATCAGGAATCGCGTAGGCTTTTGTCGCGAGCGTGATGTCGAGATTGGCGGGCACATAATCGCCACCGATACCTTCGACCAGCCACGAACCACTTTTGCCATGCGTGCCGGTGTTGACGATTTCGTTGAGTATCGAGCCCTTCGGATCAGCAAGTACCATTTCCACATGCGGTGCCACGCGCTTGAAATAGCGGCCCATGCCGGTGAGTGTGCCACCGCTGCCGACACCAACGACGACAGCGTCGAGTTTGCCTTTCATCTGCACCCACATTTCCGGCGCGGTCCAGTCTTCGTGTGTTTGCGGATTCGCCGGATTTGAAAATTGATCGATGCAAAATGCGCTGGTCCCGGCAGCCTGCATTTCAGCCGCGATGCGCTTGGCCATGTCCTGGTAATACTCGGGGTGGCCTTTGGAAACGTCCGAACGTGTCATCACGATCTCGACACCCATCGCGCGCAAATGGAAAATTTTCTCCTGACTCATCTTGTCGGGAATCACCAACAGCAATTTGTAGCCCTTGTGGATCGCGGCAAGTGCCAAACCCAACCCGGTATTGCCGGCAGTGGCCTCAACGATGGTGCCGCCGGGCTTAATCTTGCCGTCGCGCTCCGCCGCTTCGATCATGCGTAAACCGATGCGGTCTTTGATCGAGCCGGCGGGATTGTTGCACTCAAGTTTTGCAAAGAGTTCGCAAGGACCGGTATCGAGATGCGTGAGCTTGACCAGCGGCGTATCGCCAATTAGGTCGAGGACGTTGCCATAAGCCGGCAAGGGGGAGGAGCGGGTCATTGATTAACCTTTGTATTCTAAGCATGATCGCTTGTGGCGAAGAGCTAGGTGAGTGAGAGTGGTATTTTACGGTTCAGGTGGTGCTGGAGTTTGTTTGTCTAAACTCTAGCATTAGCGGGCTCCGTAGGAGATAAATGCTTGGGAATCCGCGTCAATTCTAGAGTTTGCCACTTCAAATACGCCTTTCCCGCGCGTGTCAAAATCACCGGCATACACAGGAGAACAGCGATGAGTACGAAAAAACTTTTTGATCTGTCAGGCCGCGTCGCGTTGATCACCGGCGGTTCACGCGGCCTGGGGCTGCAGATGGCGCACGGCTTAGGCGCGATGGGTGCGAAGCTCGCGCTGAGTGCGCGCAAAGAAAATGAATTGGCCGACGCAAAAGCCGAACTTGCCGCCGCCGGTTATGACGTATTCACGCACGCCAGTGATTTGGCCAAACCGGACACGCTCGAGCCGATGGTCGATGCGGTTATAAAACATTTTGGCCGCATTGATATCCTGATGAACAACGCCGGTGCCTCATGGGGTGCGCCGGCAGATAAATATCCGCTCGATGCATGGAACAAAGTCATCGGCATCAATCTCACTGGCACCTGGCTGGTGACGCAACTGGTCGGCGCGAAAAGCATGATTCCGAACAAGTCCGGCAGCATCATCACGGTGGCGTCAGTTGCCGGTCTGCGCGGTCAGCTTGGCCCCATGCAAACCATTGCCTACAACACGAGCAAAGGCGGTTTAATTAATTTCACACGCGCGCTTGCTGCCGAGTGGGCGCAACACGGCATCCGTGTGAACGCGTTGGCGCCGGGATTTTTCCCGTCGAAAATGAGTGATGGATTATTGAAAGTGCTGGACAAACAAATTCTGAACATGACGCCGATGGGGCGGTTGGGCGGAGATGAAGACTTAATGGGCCCGGCGATTTTTCTTGCGTCTGACGCGGCCAGCTACGTGACGGGGCAAATACTTTCAGTCGATGGCGGGATGACGGCGGTCTAGGTTCGACGTCAGGACACGCGTGGGCCTTCATCAGGATTTCCGGTTCAAGTACAAGTCAGCTACTCAGGTGCAGGACTTCCTGAGTACGTTTTCGGATGTCGCGAACGTTGAAGATCGAGGCGAGTTCTTCGTGTTTACGCGGCTAAGCGGCCCGGCGTTTTCGTTTGATTGCGAGGTATTGCCGTTCGGGTTGAGAACAAATAGAAGCGGGGAGTATTTTTTGTTCTTAGGGCAATTTGTCGAGACCCTTACGGGCGAGTTCGGTGCAGTCGAAGTGGAAGATACATAACTTATAGCTAAGCGCTAGTTGGGAACGCAATTCTGCAGTCCCGTCAAACAGCCTCAACCGTTATCCGAAAATATCGAGCGCGCAACGGCTTCCGCAACTTTGATCCCATCCACACCCGCCGACAAAATTCCACCCGCGTAACTCGCCCCTTCGCCTGCGGGATAGAGCCCCCGCACATTGAGGCTCTGAAAATTTTCATTGCGGGTAATGCGTATCGGCGATGAGGTGCGGGTTTCGACGCCGGTGAGTATTGCGTCATGCATGGCAAAGCCACGAATCTGTTTGTCGAACGCAGGAATCGCTTCTTTGATCGCAGTGATCGCATAGTCCGGCAAGCTGTGGTCGAGATCGACCAAATGCACGCCCGGTTTGTACGAAGGCGTCACTGCGCCAAATTGCGTGGAAGATTTCCCGGCAAGAAAATCACCAACCAATTGTCCCGGCGCTTCGTAGGTTCCGCCACCCAACTCAAACGCACGCGACTCCCACGCTCGCTGAAATTCAATTCCCGCCATCGGCCCACCGGGATAGTCGCGCGGATCAATGCCCACAACGATGCCCGCATTGGCGTTGCGCTCGTTGCGCGAATATTCGCTCATGCCGTTGGTCACAACGCGACCGGCTTCCGATGTCGCCGCCACCACCGTGCCGCCGGGGCACATACAAAAACTGTACACACTGCGGCCGTTACTGGCGTGATGAACCAATTTGTAATCCGCTGCGCCCAGCAATTCGTTGCCCGCATTCATGCCAAGCCGGGCGCGATCGATCAGCGACTGCGGATGCTCGATCCGAAAGCCGATTGAGAACGCTTTTGATTCGAGAAACACGCCGCGGTCATTGAGCATTTGAAATGTATCGCGCGCACTGTGGCCCAGCGCCAGCACGACGTGGTCAGCACGAACTTCCTCCGTGCGATTGTGGGCGACATCCAGCACCGTTACGCCGCGTAGCTGACCATTTTCAATCTGCAAGTCAGTCAGCCGATGCATGAATCGCACTTCACCGCCGAGTGCAATAATTTCCTCGCGCATCTTTTCCACCACGCCAACCAAACGAAACGTACCGACGTGTGGTTTGCTCACGTACATGATCTCCGGTGGCGCCCCGGCTTTGACAAATTCGCTCATCACCTTTCGACCCAGAAAGCGCGGATCTTTTATCTGGCTGTACAGTTTTCCGTCGGAAAAAGTACCGGCGCCGCCTTCACCAAACTGCACGTTCGATTCCGGATTCAGCACCCGTTTTCGCCACAGCCCCCACGTGTCCTGCGTTCGTTCACGAACCTGTTTGCCGCGTTCCAGTACGATCGGTTTGAAACCCATCTGCGCGAGGATCAACGCGGCGAAAATTCCGCAGGGGCCGAAGCCAACGACAATGGGCCGAGATACAGCCAGACCGCCAGCAGCATGGCCGACGAACTGGTAGCTGGTATCCGGCGTGGGTCCTATCGATTTGTCGGCACGCAGCCGCGTTAACAGCGCCGCTTCACCGTGCACACTGACGTCAACGCTATAGACAAACAGCAGCGCGTTTTTCTTGCGTGCGTCGTAGCTGCGCTTGAAAACCGAAAACCCGATCAGCGCCGGTTTGGCAATATCGAGTTTCTTGAGGATCGCTTGTTCAAGCGCGGACTCGGCGTGTTCAAGCGGCAAGCGCAGTTCGGTAATTCGTAGCATGTGCAGTCTGCGTGGGAAATTGGCAGAAGCATAGCATCGCGCGGCGGTAGGCATGCTTCATAGCAAACATTGAGCCAGATCGCCATTTGGCGAGGCTTTCAGACCAAAATAGTCTGAAACGCCGCGCGCAAAGCCACTCTACGTTTTTGTCGATTGACGACTTAACGGCAGCAAGCCCAGCACCAACGCCACACCAATCAACACGATCACGCCGCCGAAAAACGCGCCGCCATTGATCGTCTCACCGAAAAAGATCGAACCCCAGAGCGCGCCAAATACCGGAATCAGAAACGTCACCGATATTGCCTTGGTGGGGCCGAGATCGCGAATGAGGCGGTAGTACAGCAGGTAAGCGATGGAACTACACAGAACGGCGAGTCCCAGCAGCGACAGCACCACATTGCCGGTCGGCATGACGTGTGGAATCGACAGCAGACCCAACGGCGCGACCAGCAAGGCAGGCAATAGCAATGTGCCCACGGCGATGCCGAGCTGGGGAGCGGCCTTGGTGTATTTCTTGGTGTAGACGATGATGAAGCCGTACGAGCAGGTCGCCATGAAGCTCGCGGCGGCGGCGGTGAGCGTCTCCGCATTCAATGCAATTAGCCCCAGATTGATGATGGTCGCGACACCGGCCAGACCTAACGCCATGCCAAATAGGCGCAGCACGGTAAGTCGCTCGCCCAGCATCCCGGCGGCGAACAGCACGGCGAAAAACGGCGACATCGTATTCAGGATCGCACCATAGCTCACCGGCAACGTTTTCATGGCGAACGCAATCAGCGCAAACGGCAACGCCGAATTGAGCAAGCCGATGAACAGATATTGTTTCCACCATTTTCCAAATTGCAGATCTTCACGCGTTGCGAGCGCGTAAACGAACAGTACGACACCGGCGATGGAGATGCGCAGCCACATCGTGCCGATGCCGCCAAAGGTCGGCGCGACCGCGCGCATGAAGCTGTAAGAGCCGCCCCAGAGGGCAGCAAGGCTGATAAGGCGGGTAAGGTCGGCGGCGGTCATTGTGCTGGTGCGGAGGTGGTATTTTCAGGCAAAGCGAGTATCTCACGGGTCAAAAACGACGAAGCCCGCTTTTCGGGCAGCAAATTCGGTGTTGCCCCACATCCAGGTGCCTGAATCCCGCGTAGTGTTTTTTTGCGCCAAAAGTGCATCTCCCCTTCCCAGAGGCCCCATGTCGACAGTCTGGACAATGCCGTTATCGAATGACCCGTTTATACTGACCGGTATGAACCCGAACCGATCAGCGAGTACCGCCAGAACGCGATCAACACCACGTGCAAAGCCGAATCCCGCGCCGACGCGAAACACGCCTGCCCTGGACGCATTGCCGCCGGCAGAAGATGACAACGCGTTGCGCGAGTGCCTCGAGGGAATCTGCGAGCAGAACCAATCGGCGCTCGGACGTTTTTACGACCTCACTGTCAGTCGCGTTTACAGCGTGGCACTACGAATTGTCCGCCGCGCGGATCTTGCCGAGGAGGTCGTTTCCGACGTGTTCGTGCAAGTGTGGCGTGACGCGTACCGCTACGACGATGAGCGCGGCAAGGTGCTGGGCTGGCTGCTGGTCATTGCGCGCAGCCGCGCACTCGATCTGCTGCGCCGTCAGGATGAGGCGTTCAGCCACCCAGAACCTTACGAGCTGGTTTCCGAGCCGGAATCAACGCAACGCCAGCCCGAGGATTTGCTGGCGGCCGCGCAGGCAGGAACCGCGCTTCATGCGGCGCTGGAAAAATTGAATCCATTGCAGCGCCAGTTGTTGTCGCTGGCATTTTTTCGCGGCTTCACGCACTCGGAAATAGTCGAGCATATGGGCCTGCCGCTGGGTACCGTAAAAACACATATTCGCCGCGCCCTCGATGTCCTTCGGAAATCGCTGGGTTCCGCTTCGACGACAGGAGAATTGCCATGAACGCGAATCGCAAATCCGCGGAATCGCCATTTCCCGAAGACCTCTTGACCGAGATGCTGGCTGGTTTGCCAATCACGTCGCCTTCATCACGGCAGCAGGCGTCGATGAAAAAATCTTTGCTGGCGCGCGTCGGCAAAATGGCAGCAGAAGATCGCGCAAATACGGCCGCCGCTGATATGCTGGTCGTGCGCGCTGACGAAGGCAGCTGGTTCACTTTCGCGCCCAACGTCGAAATGAAAGTGTTGCAGGACGACGGCGCAACCCGCTCGTGGCTGGCCCGATTCGGTCCCGGCGGCAGCATTCCGGCGCACATGCAATCTGGCGATGAAGAAGCGATCATCATGGACGGCTGGTGTTATCTCGATGACGTCAGGATAAATTGCGGCGATTACCACATGATCCGCAAGGGTGCCCGCCACGGCGTCATTCACAGTCCGGAAGGCTGCCTGATTTTTGTGCGTAGCCATAGCTTGAAGCGACACGCCTCGGAGCTGACCGCCTCGCGCTGAAGCGCCACGCCGTCGATTCGTACCCCGCAACAGAATTCGCCACGTCCCAGCTGTAAGGCAGCGGCCCTCACGCCGACTCACGCGATGAACCCGACGATGTTGTCGCTCATTGCGCGAGCCAGGACATGCTTCACGTTTCCGCCGATACTGCACCGAGTAAATCTGTAGCAAAAACCGCTGACGCGAGCCGGGTGATCGGCGCGCAATCGCGACAGTTGGAAACGGAGCGATTGGCGGCGCTGAAGAGCTATCACCTGCTCGATTCGGCCACCGAGGAAATCTACGACGAAATCACTGAACTGGTCGCGCAGATTTGCGATACGCCCTTTGCCATGATTAATCTGGTCAACGGTGAGCGCCAGTGGTTCAAGTCTGTATACGGCAATCTTGGTATGCGCGAGATGGCCCGGCATATCGGCTTTTGCGGGCGTGTGGTGGCCGCAGCCGAGCCGCTCGAAGTCGCCGACGCAGCGCACGACGTGCGGTTTTTCAATGATCCCATGGTCGGCTTCGATCCCGGAATACGCTTTTATGCCGGCATGCCCTTGATGACCAATTCAGGCCACGCCATCGGCACACTTTGCGTGATGGATCAGCGACCGCGAACACTCACCAACCCCCAGCGTACTGCCCTGAGCCACCTGACTGATGTGGTGATGCACTTGTTCGAAGGCAGGCGGGTTGAACGCGATGCAGAGCTGCTTGGATTGATACTCGAAAATTCCCTCAATGAAATTGTGATTTTTGACGCCGAAACGAATTGCGTGCTGCATGCGAATCTGGGCGCGCGCCGTAATCTGGGCTACATGCTTGAGGAATTGAAATTGCTCACCGGCGCCGATCTCGCGCTCAACTGGACGGATGAACGCAGGCGCGCCGTACAAGGCCCGTTGGCACGTGGCGAGGTTCCGTTTACCGTCGAAATCGTTGCGCAGCGCAAGGACGGCAGCACTTATCCGGTGGAGTCACGCGTTCAGTACAGCAGCCAGTTCGGCCGGCCTGCATTCGCGCTGATCGGCAACGATATCAGCGCCCGCAAGGCGGTCGAAGAGGCGCTGCATCAAGAGAAAGAATTGGCGCAGATCACGCTTGCCTCAATTGGCGACGCGATGATCACGACCGATGCGAATGGTCGCGTCACTTATCTGAATCCGGTGGCGGAAAGATTAACCGGGTGGAGCAAGGCTGACGCACAGGGCCGGTTGATCGAAGAGGTGTTCGATATCGTCTCCGAACACGACAGGCAGCGCGTGGATAATCCGGTTGACCGCGTTCTAAAGCACGGCGAGATTACCGGATTGGCCAATAACACCGTGCTGATCACGCGTGACGGCATCGAACATTCGGTGGAAGATTCGGCCGCGCCAATCAAAAATCGCGATGGTCAATTGGTCGGCGTGGTGCTCGTGTTTCGTGATGTCACGCAGGCGCGCGAACTGGCCAATAGCCTTTCCTGGGCCGCGAGCCACGACGCGCTGACTGAGCTCGTCAATCGCCGCGAATTTGAAAACCTGCTTACTGGTTTGCTCGGTGCCACGCGCAGCCGCAATGTCGATCACGCCATGCTCTACCTGGATCTCGATCAATTCAAGATCGTCAATGATTCATGCGGCCATCAGGCAGGTGACGAATTGCTGAAACAACTATCGTCTTTGCTGCTGGCCAAAATGCGCCGCTCCGATACGCTGGCAAGATTGGGTGGCGATGAATTTGGCGTATTGCTCGAAGGTTGCGACATCGTGCGTGCGCGCCAGATCGCCGAACAGTTACTCGATGCCATTCGTGGCTTTCGTTTCGTCTGGCGTGATCGTTTGTTCTCGGTCAGTGCCAGCATTGGTGTGGCGGCAATTTCGGTGAACAGTGAGAGTGTGGAAACAGTGATGTCAGCGGCGGACACAGCCTGCTTCATGGCCAAGGACAAAGGCCGCAATCAGGTACAGGTATTTCGCATGGAAGACGAGGAAGTGAGCTCGCGCCACGGTGAGGTGGGCTGGACATCAAAGCTGGTGCATTGCGTAGAAGACAACCGCTTTTTTCTGGTTCTGCAACAAGCCATGCAGATCAGCGGCCAACAAAGCGAACACAACTATGTCGAAGTCCTGCTCCGGATGAGAGACGAGCAAGGTCGCGTTATCCCGCCGATGGCGTTCATTCCTGCCGCCGAGCGCTACCAGTTAATGCCCACGGTGGATCGCTGGGTGGTCAAGCGATTGTTGAATTGCTTCGTGAAGCATCTGTCCACTAACCCATATGGCATCGAGGCGGGGCTGTGCAGGCAATCACGCTTCGCGATAAATCTTTCGGGTTTGAGTTTGAGCGACGCTACATTTCTGGACTTCGTGCTCGCCGAACTCGACGCGACCGGTGCGCCGGCGTCGCAGATCTGTTTTGAAATCACCGAGACCGCCGCCATCTCGAATTTATCGCGCGCCAAGTTATTCATGGAGCAACTGAAGGCACGCGGCTGCCGCTTTGCGCTCGACGATTTTGGCAGCGGCCTGTCCTCGTTCGCGTATCTCAAGAATCTGCCGGTGGACTATTTGAAAATTGACGGCATGTTCGTCAAGAACGCGGCAAATGATCGCATCGATCTAGCGATGGTTGAA
>JANYFH010000251.1 GCA_025362705.1 Betaproteobacteria bacterium | reverse complement strand
CGCCTACGTACTCATGACGCAATTGACCACGTCAGCGGCGTGTCTGCGCTTTCATTTGATCGAACCACGCTTGGCGCGCTGGTTGCTGATGAGTCAGGATCGCGCCCACAGTGATCGCTTTCATGTGACCCAGGAATTCCTGGCCTACATGCTCGGCGTACGCCGCGTCGGCATTACCGCTGCTGCCGGTGCCTTGCAACGTCGCGGGTTAATCGAATACAGCCGCGGTGAGTTGACTGTGCGCAACCGCAAGGGGCTCGAAGCGGCGACATGCAGTTGCTATGCGGCTGACCGGAAGGCGTACGCTGAATTGCTGCGCTGAGAGATTTCCAATGTTGATGCGACCGGCGACGAAATTCTGCAGTGTGTTCGCCAACGCACCGACCAGCGCTTGTCGCGCGTCTACGCTGTTCACATTCCGATTGCGATCAAGCAAATTGTGCCGACTTGTTCGCGGATATCTCCAAACTATTCGTACCACGATTTTCCACTTCCAAAGGATTCACAATGAAATATTCGATCATGCTTTCAACCGTATTCGCCGCGTTGAGTTTGTCCGCCTGTGACAAACCCACCGTTGTCAATGTTCCTGCGCCCGCAACGGTTGCTGTTCCCGGACCCGCAGGTCCGCAAGGCGCTACTGGCAGCCAAGGTAACGATGGCGTCAAAGGCGACCCCGGCAAACCCGGTGACACCACCACCGTGATCGTAACGCCACCGCCTGCACCAGAGCCACGCAAATAAATATTTCCCCACAATTTCAAGGAGAACCACATGGGTCTCGGAACGATACTGCTGGTTGTGTTAATTCTGATGTTGATCGGCGCCATACCGAGCTGGCCGCATAGCAAAAGCTGGGGGTACGGCCCTAGCGGCGGATTGGGTCTGGTCGTGCTGATCCTGATCATTTTGTTGGTATTGGGCAAAATTTAAGCGCCAATCTCGGTGGCGGAGTCGTTGCGCCACCGAGGCAATGAGCACCAGCATTGGCGGCATTTTCCAGACATTTATGCCTTGAAAGCCCCACCAGTGCTAGAGATATGTCTCTGATTTAAATTTCTGTCATTCCTGCGAGTGACCGCAGCGGTCACGCCGGGCGGGATGGCTCGCGCGCAAACATCGGCAAGAAATTCGAATCACGCATTCAGACGAATCCGCGCGTGAGGTGCCGCTATTTCTGCGTTGCGCCGCCAGATGCCGCGTGCGAAAAACGCAGCGCCGCGTCCAGCGTTTCCATGAGTTGCGTGACCCTGATGGGTTTAGTGACATAGTTGAAGAATCCGCTCTCGTAGCCAATCTCAATATCCTCTGGCATCGCATTCGCGCTGAGTGCGATGACCGGAATGTGCGCAGTCGACGGGTCTGCGCGCAGGATTCTCAAGGCCTCGATGCCGTTCATGCCGGGCATGTTGATGTCCATCAGAATTACTTCCGGCTGATTGGCGCGTGCCGATGCGGTGCCGAGAATACCGTTCGTCGCCGTGATGAGGCGAAGGTCGGGCCGGCGCGCGATGAGTTGTTTGATCAGTTCCAGATTGGCCGGATTGTCTTCCACATAGAGTACCGTTCGCAACGGCGTGCCGGTCGGTAGCGGCGGCAACGGCGGAGCAGCCGCGCGCGCGCTGTCGGCAAAGGTTAGCTGCGGTGCGGCCGCGGCGTTCAATTCGAACCAGAACATGCAGCCCTCGCCGACCGCGCTGGTCGCACCAATGGTGCCTCCCATCGCCTCGACCAACTGCTTCGACACGATCAGACCGATGCCTGCACCTTCCTCCGTCCCGGCCTCCTGGCCGAGACGATTAAATGGCTGGAAAAGCTGGGAAAGCTGTTCCGAAGTCAATCCATTGCCGGTGTCGTGGACGGAGACTCGAATTGCACCGGAAGGTTTCAAGGTGTATTCAACACTAACTGCACCGCCCGGCTTGTTGTATTTGATTGCGTTCAACAGCAGGTTCATCAAAATCTGTTTGACGCGGGTGCGGTCGGCTTTGATAAAGCAGGGCGCCTCGAAGCGCGGGAAAGTAACGCTGATGTAGCGCCGTTTTGCCTGCGGCTCGATCATGGCCCGGCACTCTTCCATGACCTCGGCCAGCGAAACCGGCTCCCGTGACAAGGTCACCTGGCCAGACTCGATCAGCGCGCGATCAAGCAGTTCATTGGTCAAGTCCAACAGGTAGCGTCCTGAGACGAGGATTTGTTCGAGGTTTTTTTTCTGGGAAGGCGGTGGCGGCGGAACGCCAGATTCCATGAGCTCGGCGAAACCGAGGATCACATTGAGCGACGTGCGCAATTCATGACTCAGTTGCAGGAGAAAATCTGATTTCGCGAAGCTCGTTTTTTCGGCGGCGGCTTTCGCGTTCAGCAATTCCACTTCTGTCCGTGTGCGTACCGAATTGCTGGTGCCGATGAGCAGATAGCCGCTGATGTCGCTCTTGTCATCGGCAGTTTTTTCGCCGCCTTCCTGGCGCAGCGCGGTGATAGACACCACAGCAGGAGCGCGGCTGCGATCCTTGCAGATGTAGGTCAATTCATAGATGTCTTCGATCCCGCGCGAGGCCCTGAATGCCAGTGCCTCGAAATCCGGTTTAACCGGCGTTGCATACTCCAGGCTCAAGGCCTCCGCGCGCGCCATCAGCTCATCAAGATCGAGCAGATCACCGGGGTTGCTTTTGTGCACGACCTCGCTGGCCGCATAGCCCAGCATGCGTTCGGCGCCAGCGTTGAAGAACGCAATGACGCCATTTTTGTCGGTGGCGATGATCGACAAGTTTGTACTGTGCAGAATCGCGTTCTGCAAGGAGCCGGTATTACGCAATGTTTCCTTGTCCCAACCCTCGGGCGCAACTGCCGCGTTCCCCATGACCTCGACAACGGGAGGGTCGCTCGTAATTTTATTCATGACCTGCCTAAATTTAATTCATAGCGCTGAATCAGCGTAATAAAGCCCGATAGATGCTCGCAAATCATCCAGCTTTTGGCGGAGCGCCTGCATCAAAAGTTGTCGTGCCATGGGCTTCGCATCAGTACCAAAGCTGTCGATTCGTTCAATAACCGGAGCGTGTTACGCAAATTAGCACGGCAGGTGTGTGCCCCTGTGTAGTCCAAACACTGAATCGGACTGGTTTAGAGCATCAAGGGCGCACGCGGTCCTTTTGGAGCGCAATAACGCCATTGCGTAGGACAAATCCGACCCAACTAGTCGCTTTTGGCCGCTATCGGCGCGATGTCCGTCGCCCTATTCTCTATGCATCAATTCAATTGCCAAAAACGAGAAAACCTTGCGCAACTTTCCATCCATCCGGCTCGATTGGCTTCGCACCCTGATTGCAGCACCTGCCGCAGTCGTCGTGTGCCTGTCGGGCTGCGCGTCGCTTCCGCAGGCAACGACCGACATTTTGCCGGTCACAACGCAGCCGGCCAAAATGGAAGGCGCACAGGGGCCGCTATCGCCGCGTGCAAGCAAGGCAATTCTCACCGGGCTTAGTAACCGCAGCGAGGAAACCGGGATTTTTGAGCGCCATCTTGCAATGGAAGAGGCCATATCCGGTACGCCGCTGATGGTAAGCAATCGCACGACGCTGTTTCAGGATGGCGAGTCGACCTATGCGGCCATGTTCAAGGCAATCGCTGGTGCCAAAGACAATATCAACATGGAAACCTACATCTTCGAAGACGATGAAGTGGGCAACAAATTCGCCGATGCGCTGATTGAAAAACAAAAGCAGGGTGTGCAGGTTACGCTGATCTACGACAGCCTCGGTTCGTTGCAGACTCCCGCAGCGTTTTTCCAGCGTCTCCGGGACAGCGGAATCAAGACGCTCGAATTTAATCCGTTCAATCCACTCATGACGAAAAAAGAATGGCTGGTGAATCAGCGCGATCACCGCAAGCTGTTGATTATCGATGGTCAGAGCGCGTTCCTCGGTGGCGTGAACATCAGCAGCGTTTACTCCAGCGGATCATCCGGAAAACAAACGATAACCGGCAAGAACGAAGTAAAGACGCCGTGGCGCGATACCCATCTTCTGGTCGAAGGTCCGGTGGTTGCCGAATTCCAGAAACTGTTTCTGGAAACCTGGAGCAAGCAAAAAGGCGAAACCCTGCCGGAACGTAAATACTTTCCGGTGCCCGTGCAAAAGGGCAAGGAAGTCGTGCGCGCGATCGGTAGTTCTTCCGACGATGGCGGCGGACAGATGTACAACACACTCGTCTCCGCCATCGGCAGTGCAGAGACTTCTGTCTATCTCACCAATGCCTACTTTGCGCCGGACGTGAAAATCATGAGTGCACTCAAGGATGCGGTTGGTCGCGGTGTCGATGTCAAAATCATTCTACCGAGTAAATCAGACTCGTCACTGATTTACTACGCCGGCCATTCCTATTACGACGAACTGCTCGTCGCGGGTGTGAATATTTTCGAGCGACGCACATCCCTTCTGCATGCCAAGACCGCACTGATCGATGGCGTCTGGTCGACTATCGGTTCAACCAACCTCGATTGGCGCAGTTTTTTGCACAACGACGAGATCAATGCCGTCGTTCTCAGCCCGGAGTTT
>JANYFH010000389.1 GCA_025362705.1 Betaproteobacteria bacterium | reverse complement strand
TACTGCCGCCGGTTCCCGTCCCACCGTGAAAATAGGCGGGCCGATACTCACGGTTACTTTGCCGGGATACTTCATGAATGCATTACGCCGCCAGCATTCTCCGGCATTGTGTGCAATAGGCAGCACCGGTGTACCGGTCTTCGCGGCAAGCCACGCTCCGCCAATACCATAGCGTCCGCGTTGCCCGGGCGCAATGCGCGTGCCCTCCGGAAACAGGGACACCCACAAGCCGCGACTGATACGCTCGCGCCCCTGCTCTTCTATCTGGTCCACCGCGCGTTTGCCACTCTTGCGATCGATGGCGATCGACTGCAGCGCATACAGCACCCAGCCCACAACCGGCACCCAGACGAGTTCGCGTTTGATGATCCATACCGCGCGCGGCAACAGCGTAAGAATGAAAACGGTTTCCCAGGCCGATTGATGCTTCGCCATCGAGACACAAGGATAGGCGGGAATGTTTTCGCGACCCTTCACCCAATAATCGATGCCGCATACCGCTTTGGCCAGCCAGATCACCGTGTCTCCCCACCTTTTCGCGAGGTCATAGCCGCTGTTGTAATGAATAAAAATAAGCGGCACGACGAAAATGCCGTGGGCGGTCGTCACCACAATGACTGCCAGGAAGAAAAACAAAGAGCGAAAAAAAATCATCATTCGCTCGGTGCTTACCAGGTCGACGCGCGCACGGGGTCTGCGACCAGAAATTTCACGGCGTCGGCAAGATCGGCAAATATCTTCGTACCGCGCGGTAACCCGGCTTTTTCCTTGGTCTTTTTGCCTTTGCCCGTCAGCACCAGAATCGGCGTGCAGCCGGCCTTGGCGGCCGCTTCAAGATCACGCAGTGAATCACCAATCGCCGGAACGCCGGTCAGACCCATCTGAAACCGTACGGCGATATCCTCGAACATGCCGGTATCGGGTTTGCGACAATGGCAATTCTGCTCAGCGGTGCACGGGCAAAAGAAAATCGCGTCGATGCGTCCGCCCTGGCGAAACACCAATTCCATCATCTTGTCGTTAATCGCATTGAAGGTGGCCATGTCAAACAGGCCACGCCCGATGCCAGACTGATTTGTTGCCACAACGACACGATATCCATTCTGGTTGAGGCGTGCGACCGCCTCGACCGCACCTTCGATGGGCTTCCACTCACTGGGGGATTTGATGAACTGATCGCTATCGTGGTTAATTACGCCATCGCGGTCGAGAATCACCAACTTTGTTTGCGTCGTCATAAAGCTGATTCTACGTGATGAAAATCAGCCGTGCAGCTTGTCAAAGTCTGCACGTGACATTGCGAACCGTTCGGTATCGTCCAAATTGCCGTCCGCGTCACGACGTTCATGACGCATTGTGGCTTCGTGCACGTATCCTGCGCGGGGCGGCACGCCAGCGCTGCGAAGGTTTTTGCTGCTGCAACAAATGGTCACGCGCTCTGCACGCATATGCGTAAAAGCAAATTGTGTAATGAGTTTCACTGCCTCGGTCACATAGCCGTTGCCTCGGGCATCGGGCCGAAGCCAGTAGCCGATTTCCATACTGGGTACTGACCAGTCCATGCGATGTAGCCCGGTTGCTCCCAGGAATTGGCCGTCACCCTTGCGCCAGATTCCCATTGGCAAGTCTTCACGCAGAATCCACTTCGCTTGCATGCGCCGCACATATTCGCGCGAAAATTCGAGGCTATTGTGGTCGTTTACCCAAGGCATCCAGGGCTTTAGATGTGCTCGTGATGCTTCCACAGCGTTCCACAAGTCGGGCGCGTGCTCGTCGCGAAATGCACGGAGTACCACGCGTTCACCGATCAACTCGGATGGGACATCGAAGAGGATTGGCTTTAGCTTTTCGGTCATACGGCCAGTTTGGAGAGGTCGGCGACTCTGTTCATTTCGCGATGCAGTGTCGCGAGCAAGGCGAGTCGATTGTTACGCTTGTCTTTGTCTTCATCATTCACCATGACGGATTCAAAAAATGCATCTACTTTCTCGCGGAGTTGGGCGAAATGTTTTAGCGAGTCTGAGTAATTGCCTTTATCAAAATCCAGCTTCGCCGCCTGGATTGCAGGAAACATTGCGCTATACATTGCCTTCTCTGCGGGTTCGCTGAACAAAGCGTGCCGTGGTTCACTGGGTATTTCTGCCTTGTCCGCCTTCTTGAGAATGTTGCCAATTCGTTTGTTCGCCGCAGCTAATGCCTGCGCCTGTGGCAAAGTCGCAAATTCATGCACGGCCTTGATACGCTTCGGGACATCGGCCAGCCGCTGGGGGCGCTGTGACAGGACAGCATCAATTTCTGTAGGCGTATAAATCCCATCCTTCAAGTAGCCCGCGAAACGGTCGAACATGAAATTCTCCAGTTCACTTGCAGGATCGGTAATAAGTGGCCCGAATACCTTCACCGTTGCGGCAAGCACTTCATTCAGGTCAAGTGCAAGATCGTTTTCCACAATGATGCGGAGAACCCCCAGCGCGTGGCGGCGCAACGCAAATGGATCTTTGTCGCCAGTGGGTTGCTGCCCGATACCAAATAAGCCAACAAGAGTTTCCAATTTATCGGCAAGCGCGACATACAGCCCAATTTCATTTCGCGGTAAAGCATCTCCAGAAAAACGCGGGCGATAGTGGTCTTCAATTGCGAACGCGATGTCTTCTGAAAGGCCGTCGGCTTCCTCTGCGTAGTAGCGACCCATAATCCCCTGCAACTCTGGAAACTC
>JANYFH010000324.1 GCA_025362705.1 Betaproteobacteria bacterium | reverse complement strand
CCAACAAAAGGTGACGGGAAATATGTTTCCGGTTTGATTCCCCGCCGTGTGGTTCCGGCGAGGGCCTTACTGAAAGGCGCTACCGGACTACGTGAATGCGATGCTTGCGGTGCGAAAATCGCAGGATCGTTTCGGCTGCGGGACATTTCCGCCACGCACACCAGCAACGACGCCACCCGCCAGTGCTACCGGCAGCGCGCGCATTGCGTAAATCGTGTGAATGTTGGACATTGAAACTCCCGTGGAGAGGAATGCTTGAGGTCGAAGTTTAACGCAGAAAATCCGCGGACGCAAAAGGAACCCTGATACACCGGTTGCGCTTGCGGCTTTATCGCGTAACCCAACCTACCGCCTGCGGTTGTGACGCGACGAATTGCGATACAGTCGCGACATGACAAATAATCCCGCACCAACCGCTTCATGGCTTGCATACTGCCGCGCCGGTTTCGAACCTGATCTTGTTGCGGAAATTACGCTGCGCTTTGGCGCTGCGCCGCGCTCGCTGGTGGCAACGCCATTGAGCGGATTCGTGTTGGCAACATTTTTGCAAAAAGACACGAAGCGCGCTGCTGGGCTTGCCGATTGGCGCGACTGGGTTTTTGCGCGTCAGATGCTGCGTGCCAACGCCGAGCCAATACCACTCAAAACAAATGATCGTGTCACTCCCATCGTCGCCGCTGCCAAAATCTGGCTCACACAGCAAGAACTTGCAAGCGTGGGCGCGCTGTGGATCGAGTATCCCGATACGAACGATGGCAAGGCACTATCAAAATTGTCGCAGGCACTGCATTTGCGTATCGGCGCAGAACTGTCGGCGTGTGGTCTGCTGACCAAAAATGAAACCGCGCCGCGCCTGCATGTATTGCTCACACCTGACCGCGAGGCTTTTCTGGCCCTCGCTGATCCAGCGACCGCATCGTCGTGGCCGTTGGGTATTGCACGACTGAAAATGCCGCGCGATGCGCCGAGTCGCTCTACATTGAAGCTGGCCGAGGCACTGCACGTATTTGTAGGTGACAACGAGGAACGCATATTGCGTCCCGAAATGAAGGCAGTCGATCTTGGCGCAGCACCCGGTGGCTGGACCTGGCAACTCATCAATCGCGGCCTGCATGTGACAGCGGTGGACAACGGCACACTCAAGGGGGACTTGGTCGATAACGCACTGGTGCGTCATTTGCGCGAAGACGGATTCCGTTACAAGCCAAAGCGACCAGTCGACTGGATGGTTTGCGATATGGTCGAGCAACCGGCGCGCATCGCAGCACTTGTCGCGACGTGGTTTCGCGAAGGCTGGACCGAACGCTGCATTTTCAATCTCAAATTGCCGATGAAAAAGCGGCTGGAAGAAGTGAACAAATGTCGTGCAGTTATTGAGCACGCATTGCAGATGACCGGACGCGAGTACGAGATCAGGATCAAGCAGCTTTATCATGATCGTGAAGAAGTTACCGGTTTTTGCAGGCTGGTGCCGCGGTCAGAGCGTTAGCCCGCATAAATATGCATAGAATGTTAATTGACGGGTGTTTCAGGACGTTTATGGCCTGGAAGCCCCGCCAATTATAGTGTTTCACTAAGTAATAAAAAACCGCCTTCGCACCGAAGCCTGGATCGCAGCCTCCGCCGAGATGGCGTCGGTTTATCGCACTTTACAAGCGCGCCATTCTGGCTTCCAATGGTGGTTCGTCATTCAAATATCCCGGGAGGGATGTTGAACGCTGCTGATGAAGTTGCCACTGCGAAAATACTCACGCAAGCTGATCTGGCGGGTTATCTCACGGATGGCGACGCCTGCTGGGTACGCGATATTGAGCGTTGGCGCATCGTTTGGGCGAATGCAGCGGCGCAAGTGCTTTGGCGAGCCGATTCGTCGGACGAACTCTACAATCGCGATGTCAGTCCACTTTCGCGCACTTCAGAGACGCGTTTAGTCGAATACCAGAAAAAAATCGCGCACGGTGGCTCGATCACGTCTCAATGGACGCTTTTCCCCAAAGGCCATCCCGTCACCGTGCTGGCTGAAATTCGCGCATTCAGGATGGAGGATGGCCGCATCGCGCTGTTCTTTCGTGCGCACAGAATCGATGATGCGGTTTGCGCCGAAAGCCTGCGCATGCTCGATGCGGGGCGACACTCAGCCGCATTTTTTTCGCTCTACTCGCTCGATGGACGAATGCTTGAACTGAACGCATCGTTCATGAGGGAGTTCGGCGCACGCAGCGACGCGGTTGATGATCAATTCAAGTTGATGTTCTTCGATAAAAATGAAGCCGGTCGCGTTCACGCGGAGATAACGGAAAGGGGCGAATATCGCGGACGCGTCAGGATGCTGAGCAATCACGGCCTGCGCTGGCACATGCTGCTCGCGCAGACGATGCTCGATCCGGTCGATGGCAAGCGCGTGATACTCGTCGAGACCGTCGATATCACCGATCAGGTCGAGGCCGAAACGCGCGCGCGCAGTGCCGAGCAACTGCTGCAGCGTGTCGCCGACGAGTTTGCGCATCCGGTGGCCTACATTACCGCCGACAAAACCTATCGTTTCGCCAACAAACTCTATTGTCACTGGGTAGGGCGGACACGCGAATCCGTGCTTACGCATTCGTTGCGCGAAGTGGCGGGTGATGAGGCGGACAAAGCGTGGGATTGGTATTGGCCGAAACTTGTGCAGGGTGAACGTATCGGCTATGAGCGTCAGATCAAATATGCCGACCAGACTGAGCGCTGGGTCAGCATCGATGCAATTCCGTTTCGGGTTGATGAGGATACTGTGCAGGGCGCACTTGTGTTTTGCTACGATGTGCATGCGCTTCGCATGGCGCAATCGAGCCTGCGCTCACGCGAACTCGAAATGCTGCGCATCAATGACAGCCTGCCCGTCGCGATTTGCAAGATCGACCTGAATGACAGGATCGTTTTTGCCAACAACCGCTTTTGCAGCTGGGTGAACAGGCACAATGAAACCGTGTTGGGCTGCCACGTATCCGAGGTGGTGGGTCGTGAGATTTTTGCGGCAATGGATGCGCCGAAGAAACGTGCATTCGCCGGTGAAACCGTCACGTTTCGTCGCATGCTGCAAATGGACGGGCGCGAATGCTGGCTGGATTTCACGTTGGCCCCCGCCATTGA
>JANYFH010000269.1 GCA_025362705.1 Betaproteobacteria bacterium | reverse complement strand
GACCACGATGTTGCGTGCGGCAGAGACCTTGGTCGCGCCGCTTGCGCTGGTAGCCTTGGCGGTGATGGCGTAGGCACCGGTGGCGACATTGGTCCAGTTGAACGTGTACGGTGCTGTGGTGACGGTGCTGATCAGGTTGCTGCCGCCGTGGAAGAACTCGACCTTGGCGATGGTGGAGGCGTTGTCGGTGGCGGTGGCCGTCAGGGTGACGCTGGCGGGTGGCGCGTATTTACTGTTGTTGGCCGGGGCAGTGAGGCTCACGGTGGGGGCGGCGTGGACGACCGGGACGACGAGCACGCCAAACAGGGCGAAGACGGTAGCACGGGTGGCGCGTCGTGACGCGCCAAGCCATGCAGCGAAACTCGTTGACTGGTGCGGCGCTTGTGGCGATAGTGGCCGGAGAGGCACGCTGGCGCTGGAGTTTGGCGGTGTTGCGCTGATGGCGACGGATCGCGGGTGTTGGCACCACCCTCTCTCCCACCTCTCTCCCGTCGAGGGAGAGAGGCTTAAAAACTTCCCTCCCCCCTCGCGGGGGAGGGACTGAGGGAGAGGGGGGTGGTTGGCAAGTGTCCGGGAATCTGCGGTCATGACGCGGGCGTTCGACGGGTTGTGGTGAGCGCGGCCGATGTCTTTCATCGCGGGCCTCACTTGATCACCGCCACGGGCAGGTCATTGAACCAGAGTGTTTCCTGTTTGGCTTGGCCCGCGAGATCGTATTCACCGATCAGGCGCCCCGCTTCGTCATAGATGAAGCGCGTCACGGTGCCGTTGACCGTCTTGGTGACGCGCTGACCGAGGGCATTGATGCCCGCCTGAATGCTGACTGCGCCGACAGTGACGGCAGTGGGTCGGTTATTGCCGCCATAGTTCCAGGTTGACGTTCCATCGTTGGTACGGTTGCCGTCGGCGTCGTAGCTGTAGCTCTTGGTGATGGCACCGGTAAGGCTTAACAGGCGATGGCTGCTGGTGCCGTAGCCATAGTTTGTGGTGCCGCCCGAAACGGTTGCCGTGAGGCGATTGCCGACAGCGTCGTAACTGAAGCCGCTTGTGGGATTAGGGTTACCGGCATTGGGCGTCACGCTGGTCAAACGGTCGAGATTGTCGTAGCTGTAGGCAGTGCTCTTGCTTGGATCGACGGCATTGCCCGAAAGCTTTTGCAGATCAGTGATGCGACTCGCCGCATCGTAGACGATGATGGCCGGGTCAATGCTGCTGCCGGATTCGATCTTGGTATTGCGGCCATCCAGATCAAAGTAGCGTGTGTGTTTGTTCGGCGAGGTAACACTGTCGTTACCCCAGGTCCATTCGCCGAGCGGACCGAATGGTTCGTAATCGGCATTCTTGACGATGGCTTGGCCGTCGTAGGTGACGCCGGTGATGCGGTTGTTGAGATAAGCGTAGGTAACCACCTTGCCCGACGGCAGTGTCATCTGATCCATCTGGCCAAACGCGTTATAGCGATAACCGATGCTTTGGGTGAGGCCCGACACCGTCTGTGCCTTGGCGGTTACGCGGCCACGAATGTCGTAGCTGTAGGTGGTGGTGCCGGTCTTGTCCGAGATGGAACAGAGGCGACCTTTACCGTTGCTGCACGTATCGTAGGTGTAAGTGACTGTCTCTGCCGCGTCACCGCCATACGCCGGGTAGCCGATTGTGGTGACACGATTCAATGCATCGTAGGTATACGCAGAGGTGACACCCCGCGCATCGGTCTTGGTGAGCATGTTGCCGGCGGGATCGTAGGTGAAGCCGGTGGTGCCTGTGTCCGGGGAAACCTGACTAGTCAACTCGTTGAAGCCGTTGTAGACGTAAGTTGTGGCAAGCGTCTTCGGATCGGTGACCTTGGTGAGATTGTCCTGCACATCGTATTCGTACTTGGTCGGCGCGGCGCTGCCGTTGAACGGATCGACTACTTGCAGCAGCCGGTTAAGCGCATCGTAGCTTTGCGTCGTCACACGATTCAATGGGTCGGTAGTGGTGTTCTGGTTGCCGTTGCTGTCGTAGCCGTATTGTGTAATCTGGGTTGACGGCGTGGCACCACCGATGTCTTTCTGCAAACGATTGAGCGCATCGAAGACGCGGCCACGTGTGCGGGATAGCGCATTGGCGGGGTCGATGTAGTCTTCCTGCGTACGGTTACCGCTATTGTCGAGCGTATAGACAACCCGATTTCCAAGACCGTCCTGAATCTGCACCAGCCGATGGGCGCCGTCGTACGTGTAGTTCAGATATGAGTTGTCAGGCATCGTTACCTTGGTGAGCTGGCCGACACCGTCGTAGTTGTAGCTTGTCGTTTCACCACCGGCGACGCGCGCTGTCAGGCGTTGACGCGCGTCGTAACCCATCGTGGTCACGAGACCATTGGCATCGGTGATCGAAAGTGGTTGGCCGAAGGCGTTGTAGCTGGTGATCGTCGTGGTGTGTCCGGCGGCATTGGTCACCGAATAGAGCATGCCGCGGTTGTTACCCTGCGACGAGTTGTTGGCGTAGTAGCTGTTGGTCGTCGTGTGGTTAAGCGGATCGGTCGCCGTGAGCACGCGGCCAAAACTATCGTAGGTCCAGGAAGAGCTGCGCATGACACTACCGATAGACACCGATTTTCCCAGTGCATTGCCACTCGCATCATAGGTAAAGGTAGTAACCCGGTCGCCTGCCGAGGTGGTCTCACTGATACCGATCGGCAGACGGTAAGTTGCATGCCAAGCTTGCGTGATTCGTCGGGCAGGCGCTGCTGGAGTAGTAGTCAAGATGGTGTTGTTACACACGGTGCTTGAAGGCAGGCCTTCGACACGAATGATTTCCAGATTGCGTGCCGTGTCGTATCCATAACAGGTTTTATTGCCGTTGAAGTCCGTGTACGAACTGGCATTGCCATTCGCGTCGAAGGAACGCGCTTCGGCTGACCCGCCGGTTTGGGTGACATTGCCAGGTCTATCCAAGCCAAGCAGTCTTTGAAATGTGTAAACGCGGGCATTGCCGGATGGTTCGGTGACGGTTGTTTGCCCGCCGCCATAGGCGTCATAGTAGCTTAGCGTGCGCTTGTTTACCTCCACGCCAGGATACGAATAGGACTTGGTCTCGGTGACTTTCCCGTAGTTGTCGTACGTGTAACGCGTAGTGCGCCAGCCATTCTCATCGGTGATCCCGGTCAGGGCAGTGGCGTATTTCGTGTCTTCGTAGAGATAGGTTCGCAGCTCGTTGGTGGGATCGGTGACACTCTGGAGCAAGCCGTTGGTTGCATAGGCATATACATATTGCCCGCCGGCAGGATCGGTGACGGTGGCGATGCGATTAGATGTGTCGTATGTAAACGATAGCGTTCTGCCGAAACTGTCCGCTACCTGTAAAAGTAGACCGTTGGTATCGTAGCTCAACGTCTGCACTACGCCTTTGCGCGAGGTGATGGAGGCCAGCTTTCCTTGTGCACTGTAGGTTTCGGTGTCTTCCGTTCTGGCGTCGTAATAGGTCCAGCCAGTTACATTGCCGCTGCCATCTTTGCTCTGTGTCAGCTTGTCTGCACTATCGGCTTCGGAAACATAGCCGCCAACGGTCGAGCCAAAGTAGCCAACACTGGTGTCGCCGCGAAGTACGTAGGCTGCGTTGCCATAGTCGTAAACCTGACGGATGCCGCGTTCGTAGCTGTGTCGCCATTGCGAGCCGAGCCCGCGCGTGGGAACTATCATGTCATTGGGATATTGCAGACTGGTGTAGTAACGACGAAATTCGACGCCGCCCGCATATTGCGGCGCCAAGTCCACCTCCTTGAGCAACTTGAATCCGAACGGGATGTTTACAGGATTATTTGTCGAGGGGCACCAAGGACATTTTTCCGGGCGGGGCGTGTCGTCCGGACACTCGCCATTTGGGTAGTTTTCCTTGGCGAAGCTGTTGGAAACCGGGTCGCCCCAGTAGGTTAGCCGCGCGTCGCAAACGACCCACCTGCGTATTCCTCCATTATCGTATGTGGTCGGAGGGTAATAATCAGTGCAGGTCGGTTGCGGCCAGTTCGAGTACCGCACTTTCACATAGGCATCGAAAAGACCATCGTAGTATTGAGATCCGAGGCTGGTATTTTGGACTACGTGGTCATAAATTCGTGTGGGCATGCATGCGTCATCTCTTGCATTTGCACGCGCAATCGAGATGATGGCTGCGGCTTCCGGACTTGGATTTACGTCGCCATAAAACGGATACTTGTTGTCATTGCCAACGCTATAGTACGGCGGCATTGCAAAGGGCGCTGCCTGCACCATTGCCGATTTGCAGAACAGCCCGATAAACACCAACGCTACTAGTAATAGAATTTTCCTGGCGAGTATTTCCATACGGAAAGTGTTTGGTGGAATCAATTGTTGCTTGGCCAAGATCATTTCCTTTGGATAGAGATTGCGGTGCCCGGTTGTATCATTGATTTTCAAATTGCTTTTCTCAGCCCACTTGCGAAATGTATGCAGTCTCGCGCCGTTCAACCCACAACAAAAAATCGCTGGCCTTTGAAAATGGATTGCAAAGCCCTGAATAGAACATCGCTGTTTCAAAAGGTCGAAAAACTGACGCAGACTACCACGTAGTTTTATTGATTTGCATTTGTTAATTGGTGGTTTGATAAAAATGCATTTGACTCCCGCCTGTGCACGTGGCAAATCGGCATCCTATAGAACGTTATTAGGCGCGCGTTTCAGGCATAAAAGACTCGGAAAGGCGCGCCAGTTCTGGAGTTTCGTAATGTGAAAAGAGAAAGCCCCGCAATGCGGGGCTTTCTCTTTTGTATCGACATCAGAGGCGACTCAATCAAGCTTGATGCCCTTTTTGATCACGATGGCTTTCATCTTTTCGTATTCAATCTTGATCTGCGCCGCATATTCGGCGGGTGTGTTGCCGAGCGGATCAGCACCTTGCTGCGCCAATTTTTCCTTGGTCGCCGGTGCGTTTACTGCTTTGACGGCTGCGGCGTAGAGTTTATCGACGATTTCTTTCGGTGTCTTGGCCGGTGCGACCAAGCCGTACCATGCAGGATCGTTCACTTCTTTCATGCCGATCTCGGCGAAAGTGGGTATGTTGGGATAAGCGGCGAGACGTTTTGGCGCAGCGACTGCCAGCAGCCGAAATGAGCCGGCATCGATATGCGCTTTGGAGGAGGGCAGGTTGTCGAACAAGACCGGCACCTGGCCGCCGAGTACATCATTAATCGCGGGGCCCGCACCCTTGTAAGGGATGTGAACCATGTCGGTTCCCGAGGCGGATAAAAACAATTCGCCCATCATGTGGCCGATACCTGCCGTGCCGGAAGTGGCGAAGCTGTATTTGCCTGGATTTTTTTTCAGGAGTGCGATGAATTCTTTGATGTCTTTCGCCGGTACCGATGGATGCACGGCAAGGATGTTTGGCACTGTCACGAAATTGGTAACGGGAATGAAATCGGTCAGATTGTTGTACGGGATTTTCGGGTTCGCGGCCGGGTTCACTGCCATCGTCGAGACGGTGGCAACGCCCAGCGTGTAGCCGTCCGGTGTGGCCTTGGCGACCTCATTGGCGCCGATCGAGCCGCCGCCGCCACCGCGATTTTCGATGATGACCGCCTGGCCGAGTTCACGACCCATCTGGTCAGCAACTATGCGCGCCACGATATCTGTAGTGCCGCCTGCAGCAAAAGGAACAATCAACCTGATCGGTTTATTGGGAAAGCCTTGCGCGAATACGGACAGCGGCACAAACAATGCGGTGGCTAGTGTTGCAATCCGGACGGCGATTGACAGTTTGAATTTCATTGGGGTCTCCTTAGGCAATTTTTCACTACGAATGATAAATAGTTTTCGCTTGATTCCTCAAGGCAGCAAGACAGTTGAACCCGTCGTCTTGCGCGCCGCAAGATCGCGGTGCGCCTCGGCTGCGTCTTTAAGCGCGTAGGTCTGGTTGATTTCTACTTTCACGATACCACGCCCGACCACATCGAACAGATCGTTTGCCGTGGCGACGAGATCGTCGCGGGTTGCAACGTGGGTATCGAGTGTCGGCCGCTGAACATACAGCGAACCCTTCGCCGCAAGTATTCCCAAGTCGAATGGCTCGACCTTGCCTGAGGCATTGCCAAAGGACGCCATGACTCCCCGTGGTCGCAGACAATCGAGCGATTTGAGAAAAGTGTCCTTGCCGACGCCGTCGTAAACGGCTGCGCATTTCTTGCCACCGGTAATTTCAGCCACCCGCGCCGCAAAATCTTCGGTGGAATAATTGATAACAAAGTTGCAACCATGCGCAATCGCCAGCTTGCCTTTTTCGTCACTGCCAACGGTGCCGATCACCGTTACATCAATACTCTTTGCCCACTGGCAAAGAATCAGACCCACGCCACCGGCTGCAGCGTGAACCAGAATGGTGTCGCCCGCCTTGACGGCGTAGCTGCGCCTGATCAGGTACTGTGCCGTCATGCCTTTGAGCATGATTGATGCAGCCTGTTGATCGGTGACGTTGGCAGGAATACTCACTACACGGTCTGCGGGGATCAGCCTCACTTCGGAATACGAACCAAGTGGTGCCGCACCATACGCGACGCGGTCACCAACCTTGAGCCCGGTCACACTTGCACCTACCGCCTCGACCACGCCCGCGCCCTCGCGCCCGAGCACAGTCGGCAGAGGTATTTTGTAGAGGCCGGTGCGATGATAGATGTCGATGAAATTCACGCCGACTGCGGTGTGGCGGAGTCGCACCTCGTTTTCATTCGGTGCGCCGACTTCGACAGTCTCCCATTTCATTACTTCAGGACCGCCGTGCTCGTGAATACGGATAGCGTGCGTCATGCTGTGTTCCTCTCAATGATGAATCGTTGTAGTTGTCCGAGTTTCGCGCGTTCTATCGCGTCGGGGATATTGTTCGAATTTGATTGCGCGATGCTGCCAAAATCAAGTGTTTGTAGTGTCGTCAATGCTGCCAGCAAAAATTCCCTTGGCAGATAAGGTTTATCGGCAAAACCGGTGCGGCCATGGTGATCACAGGCACACGCCTCGATGAAATCACGAAATCGTGTAGGGCGGCGCAATGCGTCAGTCGCATCCATCACCGCAAGCAGTTTTTCAGGTTTCAATTGTAACGCTGCGTGGACGTCACCGTGCCACTGGGCCGTCATTCGCGCCAGATCGCGACAATCGCCGGGCACACGAAGCCGGTCGCAAATGTTTTGTACCAAGTCGACGCTTTGTTGTTCGTGGCCCGGATGGTGTGGCCAACGCGCCGAAGGTGTGACACCCTTGCCGAGGTCATGGCCGAGCGCCGCGAAGCGGATCGGTAAGGCGTGATGCATTGACGCGGCATAATCCAGTACCATCATGACGTGTACGCCGGTATCGATTTCTGGGTGCGATTTTGCAGATTGCGGCACGCCGAACAGGCGATCAACCTCAGGCAACAGACGCGCCAATGCGCCGCAGTCGCGCAATACCTCGAACATTTTTGAAGGCGTGTCTTCCATCAGGCCACGTGACAGCTCCTGCCAAACACGTTCTGGCACCAGATGATCGAGTTCGCCCGACTGGGCAATTGCCTGCATCAGTTTTTTCGTTTCGGGTGCGATGTTAAATCCGAACTGCGCGAATCTCGCTGCAAATCGAGCCCCTCTGAGCACACGTACAGGATCTTCCACAAATGCGGCACCTACGTGGCGCAACAATCGCGCATTGAGATCAGAAACGCCACCGTAAGGATCGATCAGCGTTCCATCGAGATCGCGGGCAATCGCATTGACGGTGAAATCGCGGCGCGCTAAATCCTCTTCCAGTGTGACGTCGGGGGAAGTATGAAATGCAAAGCCCTGATAGCCTGGCGCGGTTTTGCGCTCGGTTCGCGCCAACGCATATTCGGCATGAGAGTCAGGATGTAGGAACACCGGGAAGTCGGTACCAACGGGTTTGTAACCCAATGCGACCAGTTCCTCTGGTGTGGCACCGACGACCACGTAATCGTGATCCTGATTCTGCAGACCAAGCAGCGCGTCGCGGACCGAGCCGCCGACCTCATAGACTTTCATTTACTCGCGTTACTTCGGCGGCGTCGCGTACGGTTCGTCGAACCCGACGAACTCGGTTTCGATGTGTGAATCTGCAATCCATGCGGTGACACCGGGGGCTGCCTTTACCGCGTCACAATAGCGCTGCGATACATCGGATATCGTCGGCACGTAGGTTGCGAAGCGCATCACCACCGGCGCGAACATTGCGTCGGCCGCACAAAATTCGCCGAATAGAAATGGTGCGGAGGTGCGCGCACCAAATTGTTCGCGTGCGTCGCGCCAAATCGTCTCGATGCGTGCGATGTCGCCGGCAACCGCCGCGTTGAAGCCTTTGCCGGGGTGCTGGCTGCGGATGTTCATCGGCATGTTGTTGCGCAACGACTGGAATCCCGCGTGCATTTCTGCGGTGATGGCCCGCGCCATCGCGCGCGCAGCCTTGTCTCTTGGCCAGATAGCTGTTTGCGGAAATTTTTCGGCAACGTATTCGATGATGGCAATTGTTTCCCACACCGCGAGCGAAGTGTCTGCCCCGGCATCGCCGTCCCATAGCGTGGGCACTTTCCGCGAAGGCGCCATGTAGGCGATGCGCTCATCCCATTCCTTGCTCTCGAATTTGAGCATGATTTCTTCAAAGGGAATGCCAAATTGTTTCAGCAACACCCACGGCCGCATCGACCAGGACGAGTAATTTTTGTTACCGATGACCAGTGTAAGGGACATTGTTTTCTCGCTATC